>JAFVZE010000291.1 GCA_017508315.1 Kiritimatiellia bacterium
CGGCGGCGGTGCGGACGAGGCGGATTTACGCCAGAGCGCTTTTGACAGGCTTACCCGCATGCCGCTGATGCTGGGAATGCCTACAACATCGACAATTTCGTCAGGCGCGGGTAGTGTTTCGCGGAGTAGGTCTATGCGGATAATCTCACCATCATTGGCCTTTAACAGCATATCTGATTTTCCCCAGACTGCAAGCACCCGCCCCGAGCAGCCGTGGCGGCCGAGCTTGACGATCTCATCGGGTCTGCGTTCGGCGATCGCGGAAAGCGCGGGGGCGGCGAACGGATCGGCAGGACCTGGCGAAAGCACCTCGATCGAGTCCGGTCCGAAGGATTTGACCAGCCGCGCCACTTGCCGCCGGTTGCTGTATTTGAGCGTTTCACAGAGCCCTTTGACGGAAATCTCCGCTTCTATGAGTCCGGTCGGACGGAGATGCTCGGGATTGCCGGTGTGTACGGCCGCGTACGCCGTCTCGCCTTTGCAGTCGAGAATGAAGTACGTCCAGTTCGGCGCGATCTCGTCGCGGAAGGCGTGTATGACGCGCCCGCGGATGCGCACGCCCCGTCGGAGAAATCTGTCTTCCCAGAGATCCTTCGCCGAAACGTCGACTATCTCCGGAGCGCGGCCGTGCGAGATCAAGTCCACCTCGGAGCATACGGCGCGTGATCTGTTTTCGAAGGTGCGAAGCGTCCGGCCGCGGGCTCTGATCAGGTCCCCGGCGGAGAACGAGCGCCCATGCAGTTCAGGGGCGAAGCTCAGACGGATGCCGCCGGAATCGTCAACAAGCGCTATCGAGTTCTTCGCTTGACCGGAAAAGAGGACGGTCGCGGTAATGTTGAACTCATGATCTGCAATGCCTGCGTCTACCGCCGACTGTATGTCTGCGGCGCGAGTCAGCGGCTGCGTGGCGGCGGAACAGGGGAAAAGGCAAAGGCAGAGAGCCGCGGCCGCGATTCCGGGCACGGCGGCGACATCATATTTTTCGACGATCCTCATTTCTTAAAGTTTAGCATTTTTGTGCTGTCGGGAAACCCCCTATTTTCGTAGGGGTTATCGAAACTTATAAGGTGTGATAAAATTACGGCATGAAAAAACTGTTGGGAACTTGTTTTCGTGCCGTTCGAGGGGCAATTGTTCTGACGGCGGCGTTGTGCGCTTTTATAGATGCAAGGGCGGATATACTGCTCGCTCAAAACGGACAAACGGGCTACCGCGTTGTCGTGCCCGATAGTCCAATTAAAGGCTACCAGTTTGTATCGGAGGATTTCCGCGGGCTCTTAAGTAAAGCTACCGGAGCTTCCTTTGCCGAAGTGAAGTTGTCGGAGGCTCCGGCGGAAAAAAGGATTTTTCTCGGAATCGCTCCCGAAGGCGTGGACTTAAAGTCTCTTCCGGATCAGCAGTGGTACATTCGGACGAAAAACGGCGATCTTTATCTTTACGGCGGCGGGGTGAACGGTTCGCGGCTTGCCGCGTACGAATTTTTAGAGGGTGATCTCGGATTCCGGTTTTTCGACGCCCGCGGCGGCATGCGTGTACCTAACTTCAAAAAGGCTCTCAGGATCAAGGATTTGAACCGTTCGGGAAAACCGTCGTTCCGTTACCGCTACATGAACGGCGAAAGCGGCGAGTTCAACCGTCCGACGTCGACGGTGTTTCTGTTCCGCAACGGTCAGAACAGCTGGAACGAACGCGACGCGCGCAAGGACGGTCTCATACTTCCTATGGACGATTTCCGCGGTCTTGATCCGCAGGCGCATTCCATCCCGTTCTACGCACGGCCTACGGTCAAGAGCAGGACGTGGCCGTGGATAAAGAAGATCGACACGGAAGATCTCTTTGCGAAACATCCCGAATACTTCACGATGGCCAAAGACGGTAAACGCACTTCCGGTTCCCAGGTCTGTCTTTCGCAGCGGGGACTGCGCGATCTTGTGACGGAGCGTTATCTGCGCAATATGGACGAATATCCCTATTACAACATTTTCGACCTTTCTGCTGGAGATGTGCCGGGCCAGTTCTGCTATTGTCCGGACTGCCAGAATCTCGTGAAGAAATACGGCACAGTCGCGGGCCCTCTCGTCGACTTTATTCTCGAGCTTGCGCCGAAGGCGGCCGCGGCCAAGCCGGACAACACACTGATGACGCTCGCCTACCGCAAGGATCAGACGCAGCCGCCGCCCAAGGGGATCGCCAGAATGCCGGACAATTTCATGCCCGACTTCGCCCCGATCGACGACAACTTCGCCAAAGACTGGAAGCATCCTTCGAACGCCCAGACCTACGAGGACCTCAAAGGATGGAGCCGTCTCTGCCGCGATGTGACGGTCTGGTACTATCCAAACCCCTACGGAGGATGCCTCACGCCTCCGCTCGGCAACGTCGAGCGCGTGGCCACGGACATGAAGCTTATGCATGAAGCCGGCGTGACCGGGCACATGATGGAGCACAATGTCGGAGTCGGCTTCATGTTCGGCTTCACGGAACTGCAAAGCTATGTCATCATCCGCCTTATGCGTGACGTAACTCTCGACTGGCGCGCGCTCGCCGACGAATTCATCGACCATCAGTACGGAAAGGCTGCGGAAATGTTCCGCCGCTACTGGCTTGAACTCGAGGAACTGCGCAAGTCGACGGAGTTTCATCTTTTCTGGTGCGCGTCTCCTACGGCCTATCCTTATCTGACGCCAGAGCGGCTGCTCCGCTGGGAGGCCGACTTCGACAAGATGGAGGACGCGGTCAAAGACGATCCGGAGCGGCTTTTCAATGTTCAGCGCGTCCGGGCCAATCTGGACTATGCGCTGCTCACCCGATTCAGAGCGTGTTCGCAGCATCCTTCAGGCAAAAATCTGTCGTACGACGCCGTCGCCGGACGTTTTGAATCCGTCGTGAAACGCGCGGCCGAAACTTTCTGCGCCGAGCGCGTCGCCGTCCGGAAAAAACACGAACTCTCCAAACTGCGCCTGACGATGATGCAGCTGAAAATGCAGTCTTTCAAGGCGCTGAAGCCTCTGCCGCGGGAGCTTTTCGGGGATATTCCCGAGGAGCGGATTCTCGAGACGATTCCGCAGGTGGCGAAGTCGAAGATGGAGAAGGATCCTGACGCCGCGTTCGGCCTCACGGCTGTATTCACCAATAACGGACGCGGTCGATTCGGGCTGCCGTTTCCGGCCGACTTCCACGACAAAACGAAGCCGAAGCCTCATCATTACCGGATGAACATCGCCAAAGTCACGAAGAAGGATCTGGGACCGCGCGGCCAGTACAAGTTCTATCCGATGGGGGAGGCCGTTCTTTCGCAGGACTGCATTTTCCGCATGGGTGTCCACGACAGCTGGGACATAAAAACCGACGTGGGTCTTGCGTGGAAGTTCGGTTCGTTCAACCGCGCCAAATTCTACGCTTCGCTGAAGTTTGAAGGTCCGGCGTTTTATCCGGAGGATGCCGGCAAGCCTAACCGCGTTCTCTGCGACCGCGTCGTCACCGTGACGGAAGATTGACATGTTCAAAGACTGAATAAACGAGAAATAAAAAAGGAGCTGTTATGATGTACAGATTGATGATTCTATCTGTTGCCGCGTTGTTCAGCGCGAGGTCGCTTTATGGTGCGGTTGCGACGATCGAAGGCAATATCCTGACGGTCGAAGTCTCTGCGGAAGACGGCTCCGTCAATTTCGCCGCTGTCGATGGGTATGCCGCCGCGCTTGAAGCGCTCAGCGGCAATACGGTCTCGGATTTCCGCAAGACCGGAATGGGTAAACTGGTCGTCGGCGACGATCTCTCCGCCTATAAGGGTGATTTTCATATTGATGAAGGCACATACTCTTTCACGGCGGTCGGGGCATGCGGCGCGTATAAGTATAGCAGTGAGAAGGGTAAAACTTACGTTGCCGACGGAGCGACGCTCGATAACGCTCTGGCAGGCGCTGTGAGCGGATCCGTATCGTACCGGGAACTGCATTTCCGGGGAACCGGCGTTGACGGTAACGGCGCCTTGACGGTTTCGTCGTCCTTTGAGCATACGAATCGCAGCACATGGTCGGAATATCTGGTTATGGATGGCGATGCGCTTATTTCCGATTTGACCTGTCCGAATGCGCAGGGCTGCAATATAGTTCTTTTCAGAAATTATCCTCAAGGTGATTTTTACAGTCGTCTTGATATGAATTCGCACAAATTGACTGTGAAAATGAAGGGTGCCGGAGCAAAGGACTGTATGGTAACCAACGAGGGGAGGGTTATAAACGCCGGGGATATCGACCTTTACGGCGCGGTGTGGTATTCGAAGGACTATGTAACTTACAATGACGTCACATCGGAAGATACGATGTTTGTTGGGCCCGGTTCCGGCATAAAGTTGTACAACAGCCGAGGAACCTCTCTCCCGTTCAAGCTCGTTTACGGCGGCGATGAGACGTCTTGCGGCATACAATTTGTGGGCGGTGATACAACTTCCGGTAGACGAAAATGCAGCGGTCCTGTGGAACTTCAAACGACAATGCCGATTACAATCAGTCAAAACACGGACGGAACCTTGTCGGGCGCGATTTCCGGACCCGGCGGAATTTCGCTTACCGCAGGGAAAGGCGCAAAATTGTATCTGGCAAACTCCATACACGACGGAGTTTCGACAGAGCTTGCTGATTGTTTGAGGGTCAACAGCGGCAATGTCACTTTTCGCAGCGTTACCCCGGGCCTTGCAACCGCCGGTCTTATAGCCGGCAGAAGATTTGCGGCGAGCTGGGACGAACTCAAGGAAGATTTTTACAGCGATACTACCGCTTTTACCAACATCGTCCAAACCGGATTTAATGCCGCCAACGTTTGGACAGATCCCTTATGGTTTGCCGACGAGGGCGAGGCGACAGGGCCGCAGATGCTCGTTACCTATTCGGGATTTGTGTGCAATACGTCGTCAGAATCCGTCAAGTGGTCGTTTCTCCTCTGCTGCGTCTCAAAAGCCCGGCTGATCGTTGGAACGGATTCGATAACGCAGGAGAACTATAAGGAAGCTCAGAAAATGACGCTTGATCTGCCGCCGGGTCGACACAGAGTGCTTCTGAAGATCTATAGTCCTTACAAACCAAGTAACGTTAGCGATCCCGGCGGTGGACCGGCTTCGTCTCCTACCAATGTAGTCAAGGTGAGTTATGAAAGCGTAGGGTTAAAGATCGACACTAAAGGTCGAGACAGCTGGAACCTGAGCGATTATTCAGAATTGAAGAATGGAAATGACAAGTATTATTTTCACTGGAACAATGGGGATCCGTCGGAAAATGTGATTGTGCATCCGATTACCGGACACGGAGTGTACGATGTGTTCTCGAAACTGAGCGTGCTTCCCGGCACGTCGCTCACTTTCGAATCGCCCGTCATGCGGCAGTTCGAGACGGTCGAGGGCTTTACCGCCATGACCGGAGGAGGCGGCATTATCATAAAAGACGGCTGGAATATCGATGCCGGGCGGCTGAAGGGAATCTCGGAGGGAGAGGGAGGATGGACGACTGACGGTAAAGTCGTTTTCGAGAAAGGTGCGAAAATCCGCATCACCGGCGTTCCGCACCGCAAGACGTCTAAAGATCCCGATGAAATCGTCATTCTCAATGCGCAGGGGGGCGTTTTCGGAGAATATGAGGTTGAGATGGACGAAGAAGTTGCCGATCGCTGGCGGCTCTCGACAAGCGATGACGGAAAGCGTCTCATGCTCATTTACAAGCCTCGCGGAATGAAGGTGCTGGTACGGTAAAAAAGGGACGGACGATGCGTATTCTGCTGATATTCGGGGTCGCTCTGCCGGCGGTTTTGTGCGCCGCGCCGGAAGCGGGAGCTAAGGCGCTTCATGCGGAGGGCTCGATAATTTGGAAAGCCGACTTCTCGTCTGAGTCGGCGTGGAAGGAAAAGGACGATTGGCGCGGGTCGGTAAAACTCTATTTCGGCGAAAAGGACGAGACCGGTGCGCCTGCGCTGCTCGTGACGGGAGTCGCGACATCAAGCTGTTCAACCGCGTGGCGGGTGCGCTCGAACAGGATCCCTTACGCCGGGAAGGTGGGCAAGTACGGGTTTTCGCTGAAGCTCTCGGCATCCAAAAAGTATTGGAAGACGGTGGACGGAGGAAGTTGGGTTTCGTCCGTCAAATGGTTCGACGCGAAGGGGCGGCAGCTTGCGCGTCACCGGATACCGCTGCAGTTTTCAAAGAAACCCGGCTGTGCCGTTCTTGTCGATGAAGTGCCTCCGGATTCGGCGTCTTTCGAAATTCAGCTCGGAATGACCGCGCCCGCCATTTTGAAAGGAAATTGGCTGCGGCTGTCGGAGATGAAAGTGTCGCACCAGCCGGACGGCGCTCTTTGCCGCGCTCTGCCGCCGGACGTCCGGCCCCCGCGCGTTGAACTTGCGGACCCGGAGCCGACGACGGACACGTCGCGGCCGCTGCGCCTTGTTCTGGACGATCCGTCCGGAGTCGACTGGCCGAGCGTCCGGGTTTCCGTCGACGGGAAGGACGCTTCGCCGCGCTTCAGGCGCGAGGGCGATTCGCTGGTGTTGCCGCGTCCGCCGAAGCCTTGGACAAACGGGCTTCACCGCATCACAGCCGAAGTCTCGGATCTGCGCGGCAATTTCGTCAAGGCGGAAAAATTCTTTCTGATCGGACGTGCGCCAGAGACTCCGCGCGTTTCGCTGCGCGAGGACGGCGTTTTGCTTGTCGGCGGCGAACCGTTCTTCCCGATCGGCATTTACGGGATTCAGAGGCGCGAGTTCAACGCCTATAATCTGGACCGCGCGGTCGCGGATCTCAAAGCGGCCGGTTTCAACACCCTGAACTCCTACCGGCACTCCCGCGATCCGGAGTTTCTCGCCGCCGTGCGCCGCCACGGGCTTAAGATGTGGACGGACGCGCGCAAGCTCGACGCTGATCTGATAGAGCGCATCCGGTTCAATCCCGATGTCATCGCCTGGTATCTCGGCGACGACACTTTCGACAACACCACCCCGGAACAGCTTCACGACCGCGACGACTATATGAAGGCGCTTGATCCTTCAAGGCTCACCTGCCAGGCTGATCCGGTCTGGTCGTATTCAACTGTGACCAGATACTGCCATTATGCCGCCGCGACGGACATTTTCCTGCCGGAGATCTATCCGATACGCGGAAAGTCGGAGAAGGACGACCGCGCCTGCGTCGCGCAGGTGATCCGCGACATGCGCCGGATCGTCGCCGACAACCGGGCTTTCGGCGCCGGTCGGCGTCACGCGGTCTGGCCGATAATTCAGATGTTCAGCGGTTATACGCTGTGGAAGCGCATGCCGCGCGAAGATGAGCTTTACGGCATGAGTTTCGCATCGCTCATTCACGGGGCGAAAGGAATAACCTGGTACACGTACGGCGGAGGTGTAGTGCCGGAACGCAAGATATTCAATTTTGGAGTGACGTCGCAGGCGAAGGTGTGGCGGGCGACCACCAATGTCGTGCAGCGCATTTCATCGCTGACGCCGGTGCTGCTCTCGCGCAACGTACCGCAGCCGCCCGCCCCGGAGATAGTGTCGGGGCCGGCGCTGGATGCGCTCGGCGATGGGCCGTCCGTCACAGTTCTGGAAAAAGCGCACGACGCACGGACGTATCTGCTGGCGGTGAACGCGGCTGACGCGGAAGTGGCCGCGCGTTTCAATGTCGGCGTCGCAGGGACAGTCGAGGTTCTCTGGGAGAACCGTTCGCTCAAGCCGTCGGCGGACGGGACAATAGAAGATCGTTTCGCGCCTTTGGGCGTGCATGTCTACCGTTTTAAGAAATAAAAGGAAAAATGAAAACAGATATAAGTCTTTTCTTGGGTTCGGTTTTGGCTTTCTCCAACTGCGCCGCCGCCGATATCTTTTTTGCCGGAGACTCGACGCTTCATTCGCGCCGCTATTTCGACACGCGCGAATATCCGGCGGAAGAGCGCTGTCTCGGCAGCTGGTGCGACGAGCTTGAGCATTTTCTCAAGCCGGGAGTGAGGATCGTGAACCCCGCCTACAGCGGCACTTCGACGAAGTCCTTCCGCGACGAGGGGCGCTGGGCGAAATTGATCGCGCAGGTAAAACCCGGCGATTTCGTATACATCCAGTTCGGTCACAACGATCAGAAGAAGGATCCCAAGCGGTACGCGGCGGCGGACGGCGCGTACAAGGAGAACCTGCGGCGCTTCGCCGAGGAGGTTCGCGCGAAAGGCGGCAAGCCGGTATTCGGCACGTCGTTGGTGCGCCGGTGCTACCGCAGCTCCAAGGATGACCGGGTCGCCGACGGATTGGGGAAATATCCCGACGCAGTGAGGGAGCTTGGCAGGGAAATGGGCGTTCCTGTCGTAGACTTCAACGCGTTTTCAAGAAGGCTCGTTGAGGCCGCGGGACGCGAGGAGTCGCTCAAGTGGTATCGGGCGGTACTCAACAAGAAGGATTACACGCACTTGACGCGCTACGGAGCGAAGGTGATGGCGAGGGCGTTCTATGACGAGGTGAAGAAGGGCGGGTATGAAATCGCCGGGCTTCTGCGTGACGATGCGCTTCCTGAAATGCAGGCGTTCGATGCGCCGTTCGGGGTGTTTTCGAACTGGGTGCCGAAGTTTCCGCGCCGCGATTTCAATATCGTCGACTACGGCGCGAAAAGCGACGGAACGGATTCTACCG
>JAFVZE010000292.1 GCA_017508315.1 Kiritimatiellia bacterium
TATGACCGCGCGGGCCCTTCGCTGTCGATCTCAAGCGACAACCGGTAATTGACGCCCGGCAGCATCTGGTCCGTGACGGCACTGCGCGAATAGACCGTACCGCCCGGCGCGGCGGCGCGCACAAGGCGCACCTCCGCTTCGGAAGCCGACTTGAGCGGCACTCCGTATTCATCTCGGATCAAGCCGTAGGTCACGACCGGAGATTGAGGAATCGACACACCCCAGAGCGACGAAACAGCTACGGAAACAGCGGAAAACAGGATAAGTTTGTTCATGACTATTACCTCCATCAGTTACCCGAAAACGAGTATGTCTTCAAGTAAAGGTGAATATCCTTCACATTGTCAAGGAAGGCGCTCTTCCCCTTCTCTGAATCGGCATTGAGCGATGCCGCGGGAATGAGTACCCACCATTCACTGTTCCATACGGAACGGCCGATCAGACGCGAGTTGTAAACGAGCGTGCCAGCCTCGTCAAAGACATCTCCGACATTGGCGCGGATCGCGGGATGACGCCTCTGCACGCACAACGCATTGGAGTATATGTCCTTGAGCGCGCTCCAGTCCGTCGCCTCCCAGTCGCTGTCGGCAAGAGCGTACGGGACGGGAAGCACCTGGTCGACCACCTGCCATGCGCGCGTCGCGGATGACGCCGAGCCCGACGATATCGGCACGCGCATGTAATCGAGACCTGTCGGCACAAGGTACACCTCCGGACGCTTCGGCAGCGCCGAAAGCGCATTCTCGCCTTCGATCCAGACGCCCACACCGCGCAGCTTCGTCGCGAAGTAGGTCGACGAATACGCCGTTGAGCCGCCCTCGAGATCGTTTCCGAAGAGGTCCTTGCGCGAGGCGATCACCGTGCGGAACGGAATTGCAAATCCGGGCTCCGTCGCCTTCATCGGATTGAACGGCTGGCAGAGCTGCTGGAAGGCAGGATGCGCCCTTAAGTCATCGACCCAGTAATTCGCCAGCGCCGTCTTCCACGCCTCGTCGTCGTTGTTCACGATGCGGCAGAGGTCGCGGCGGAGCGAGAACGCGTCAAGATCGTTCTGCGCATTGTTAAACCCGAGACGGCTCCTCAGGACCGACCAGTTCTCCTCCATGCGGAAAAGAATGTCGGCAAGTCCCGGGTCGCCGGTGGAACCGCCGCCGAGAGGCTGACCTTCCGAAGTGAAGCGTCCAAGCGCACGAGCGCGCACGATCTGCTCCATGAACTCCGAGCCCGCCGCATTGGAGCTGTCGCTCTGAAGCATGCCGGTTTCGTAGTCGTAGGCCTTTGCGGCGAGGAATGTGTACTTAGCCGCAAGCTCGAACGCCTCGTTATAGCGCTGCAGTTCATCGTTACGCATGATCTGATACATCATGTTGCGGTATCGGCTCTGCGAGAGATCGGCGGCCCACTGGATGCGCAGACGCTCGCGCTCCGCCTGAAGCTCGTCGCCTTCCGCCACGATCTTCGCATATCGCATGCGCTTGTCGTTGGCGTTGTTGTAGGCGATTTCAAGCTCGCCGAGA
>JAFVZE010000293.1 GCA_017508315.1 Kiritimatiellia bacterium
GTCACCATGACCGCGTTGTAGACGGTCGCGACCGACCATCCTACGACCGTAAGGTAGGCCACGAACACCGTGCCGTAGCCCTTGCCGATCTCGCGGAAAACGACACCGGTGGCGGCGATGCAGGGAACGTAGAGGAGCACGAAGAGAAGGAACGCGAACGCCTGATGGAAGCCCTTGGAGAAGTGCTTCTTAAGTCCGCTTATCGTGACCATGTTCGCGTCCTTGTCCTCGCCTTCGACGACTTCCTCGGCCGCGCCGGAGAAACCGAGCGGATCGGTAATCGCGCCGAACACACCTGCAAGATTGGCAGGGATGGTGGCGAAAGCCTCCTTGAGTCCGCCGATGAGCGAATATTCGCTTTTCGCCTCCCCGCTTTCGCCGGCGGCAGCCGCGTCGCCCTGCCCGTAGAGACCGTTCAAGGTGCCGATTACCGACTCTTTGGCGAAAAGACCGGTGAAAATCGACACCGACGCCTGCCAGTTGTCCTTGTCGACGCCGATAGGCTCGAAGACCGGAGTTATCGCCTTGCCGACCACCGAGAGCACCGAGTTTTCGCTGTCCTCGTTGCCGATGTTACCTTCGGTGTCGATGGTGTTGAGGATGCCCAATACCAGCACCATCGGAACAATGAACTTGCCGGCGCGCCAGATGAAGATTTTAAGCCGCTCCCAGGTATGAAGGAGTATATGCTTGGGGCGCGGCAGATGGTACGGGGGCAGCTCCATGATGAAGTGCGTGGGCTCGCCCTGGAAAAGAGTGTGCTTCATCACAAGTCCCGTGAGGATGCCGATCACGATGCCCGAGACGTAGATCATGAAGATCATCTTGCCGGGGTTTTCGGGGCTGAACGCGGCGGCGAAGAGAACCCAGACCGGAAGTTTGGCGCTGCAGCTCATGAACGGCGCCATGAAGATGGTCAAGAGCCGGTCGCGCTTCGATTCCAGGATGCGCGTCGACATGATGGCCGGAACCGAACAGCCGAATCCGACGAGCATCGGCACGAACGACTTGCCGGGAAGCCCGATCCAGCGCATGAAACGGTCCATCACGAACGCCGCGCGCGACATGTAGCCGGAGTCTTCGAGAATCGCCAGGCACAGGAACATGAATCCGACCGGCGGCAGGAACGTGGCCACCGTCTGGAGCGCGGAACCCACGCCGTTGGATATTATCGCGACCAGCCACTGCGGAGCGTTGAATTTCGCGAGAAGTTCCGCGCTGCCGCTCACGAAAAGCGTATCGCCGGCTATATCGAAGAAATCGATGAACGCTCCGCCCACGACCTGCGTCACCCAGAAGACGAGATACATTAGGGCGAAGAAGATCGGGATTCCGAGAAAGCGGTTGATGACAACCTTGTCGATAAGCTCGCTGCGGTAGGTGCGGTCGGGCATGTTCTTGACGACATCGCGTTTCAATCCCGCGATCACGCCGTAGCGGGTGTCGGCGAGCACGATGTCGGGAGAGTCGCCGAGCACTTTCGTGCAGCGCTCGACGGTGCCGTCGATGACTTCGCTCGCCATGTCGTGGAAATCGACGAGCGCCTTGCGGATCATCGGATCGCCTTCGATCGCCTTCATCGCCACCCAGCGCGCATCGACCTTGTAGTATTCGGCCGTTTTCACCGAAGCGGAAGCGAGAATGTCGATCTCCTGCTCGAGTTCGTTGGGGAACTCGACCGGCACGTTCGGCACTTTCGGCTTCGCGACCGCGGCATCAAGCATTTTCCTGAGCTCGCGGATATCCTTGGCGTTGTGCGCGTTCACGCCGATGACCGGCACGCCGAGATGATCCTCAAGGTGCTTGAGATCGATCTCGATGCGGCGCGACTTGGCGATGTCCATCATCGTCACGACGACTACCATCGGCAGCTTCAGTTCGCAGAGAAGAAGCGTGAGATAGAGATTGCGCTCGATCGCGGTGGCGTCGATCACGTTGATGAAAAGATCCGCCTCGTGCGAAAGGACGTAGCCGAGGGCGGCCTTTTCGTCTTCGCTCGTGGCGGTGAGGGAGTA
>JAFVZE010000294.1 GCA_017508315.1 Kiritimatiellia bacterium
CCCAGCCGAACCATCGGCCGGGGGTGCTTGCGCTCGGTTGCGCGACGATATGAAGTCGGCTTAGGCATCGTTATCTCACACCCTCGCTTTCAGTTCAGGGATTGCGCTTGCATTCAGCTCCGTAAAGGCAAAACATTTCCAGCCAAGGTCCTTGAGCGAAGCGCCAAAAAGGAACAGGCGCTTATTGTCGATGATCAAAAATCGATCGTGGAAGTTCTTGCTCGTCTTGACCGTGAGGCCGCCATACTGCGTGTTGAAAGCGTTGATGTCACTGGTCTTGAGTCTGTTCCCTCGTGGCGATGTGACAATCTCGACGGACACCCCTTTCTTCTTCTTGCTCAACAGTTCCAACGTCGCAAGATCAACCCAGCTGTCGATCAGCAGAATCGACTTGTGTGCATTCAGGATGTACTTCGCGGCAAAAGCGTGTGCATCGAAGACCTGCCCATTAAAAAACACACCCTGCACCGGCGGCAGACTCGTCTGAACGAAGAAGTCCACCTTCTCCTTCAGCTCGACAATATCCTGATCGTGCTTGGCAAGGCGGCAATCAACCTTGTCCTCAAGCTGGTTCAAACGAGCATTGACAGAATACCCCTTCAGCAAATGATCCTTGAGCACTTGCGTCGCCCAGCGGCGAAACTGCGTACCGCGCAAGGATTTTACCCGATAACCAACCGAAATGATCACATCCAAGTCATAGCACTGAACAGGCTTGTCTGAAATTGCATTATGCAAAAAATGCATATTGCTTTCCCGACTGACTTCTCCCTCCTTAAAGGCATTGCGAATGTGACGGGCAATGACTGACTGGTCTCGCTCAAATAGCTTGACCATCTGGGCCTGGGTCAACCAGACTGTTTCATTTTCAACGCTCACATCCAGCCGCAATGTCTCGTTCGGCTGATAAACGACGATCGCGTTCTTCTTGGCGGTCAACTCATTAGCCATTGTCACATCCCCTTGATGATTTCGCCGATCTCCGCATAAAGCGACTTGATCTTCGCCTTGCATTCCGCCGAGGACGGCAGCTTCTCTTCCTCGATGTTGGGGTTCACCACCGAAAGGTCGAAGGTATCCTGATTGACCGACTTAGGATCAATCGTCCAATGCGCCGCGGTCTTGTCATTGCCACCCTTCGCCAGCTTCTCGAACTCGGCAAGATCGTCCTCGTTCAGCGGACGCGTCTTGCCGAGAGACACCCCCTTGAGGTCGAGCTGGTAGTAGTTGATCGGCTTCTTCGTCTCCCTGCCCTTGCGAAAGAACAGGACAACCGTATGCACGCCCGCGGCAAACACCTTCTGCGGAAGGTCCAGCACCCATTCCAGTTCGCACCGCACGAGCAGCATCTTGCGAAGTGCAACCGAGGCATTGTCCGTGTTGGAGAGGAATGTGTTCTTGATGACGATCGCCGCGCGTCCGCCCTGCTTCAGCTTGGCGATGAAGTGCTCAAGGAACAAAAGCGCCGTCTCACCCGTCCGGACGGTGAAGTTCTCCTGGTCGGACTTGTTCACACCCGCTCCAAACGGAGGATTGGCGAGGATTACATGGACGCGGTCGCGCTCCGAGAAATCGGCGATCTTCTGTGCAAGCGTATTGCCATAGACGATGTTCGGCGATTCGAGTCCATGCAGGATGCAGTTCATCTGCGCCGTCACGTACGGAAGCGCCTTAACCTCGCCACCGAAGAAAGTCCTATGCTGAAGGATGTCGTAGGCCTTCGGATTGTCCTTGTTGCGCTCCTTCATGTAGTTGAAAGCCTCGCAGAGAAATCCGCCCGATCCGCAAGCGCCGTCATAGACCTTCTCGCTGAGCTGCGGATCGAGGATGCGCACCATCACCCGAATCAGCGATCGCGGCGTGTAGTACTGGCCTCCGTCACGTCCGGCATTTCCCATTTCGCCAAGCCGTGACTCGTAAAGCACCGAAAGCTCATGACGATCTTCCTCGGTCTGAAACCTAAGCGGCTGAATAAGATCGATGACCTCTCGGATGGAATAGCCGCTCGTGAACTTGCAGGTCATCTCAGTGAAGATGGAGCCAATGCGATACTGAAGCGAATTCGTGTCGGGATTCTCATCGCGGAGCCGTTTCAACCCCGGGAACAGCTGCTGCCGGACGAAGTTCAGCAATTCGTCGCCCTTCAGCATCTTCTCATAATCAAGCCTGCCCTCGGCATCCAGCGGATAGGCCCACTCGCTCCAACGCAACCGTCTAGGCAATGCCGGTTCGTAAACCTTGCCATTCAGCCGCGCTTCCAGCTTGCGCTCATCCTCCCGCGCATCAAGATAACGCAAGAACAAGAGCCAACTCGACTGCTCCATGTAATCAAGCGAACCCGAACACCCGCATCCGGGCTTCTTCAAGACATTGTCAATCGCCTTAAAAACGCCCGCCGCCGACATTGTATTTTGCTCTTTAGCCAAATTCTTCGCCATCTTCCGACAACCTCCGCAATTCCTTTTCGCTATGTCTCTTCATTACTCACCCTTTTCTTCGCTGTTATCTTTCTGAGCAATATTATACCAAAATCAAAACCTACGGCACCTCTTCCGAAAGGGTCCATTCCGGAATATCCGACTGAATGCGGGTTTTTATGGCGCTTGGCATAATCCAACCGTTTGCACACGAGTGAATCATGCCGCGCCCTATATTCAATTTATCCGCGCCTGTCGTCGGCGTGTTCGGCGATCCAGCCGCGGGCGTATTCCACCGCCTCCAGCGCCGGCTTCTTGTTGACGAGCGGCGTGCAGTGGAAGATGAAGCCGTTGATTTCGCGTTTCATGTAAAGTTCGTGCGCGACGTCAAGCTGCTTGCGCATGAAATCCATGTCCAGCGGCTTCTTGCCGCCGAAGTCCCACATGTATATTCCGAGAAGCGTGTCTTTGCCGGGGGCGAGAGCGCGATAGCGCGCGAAATTCTCGCGCAGTCTGGCGAGATTCTTGCCCGTCCACGTCCAGAAAAGCACCGTATCGGGAACGGCCAGCGCCGGCGCGTAGGTATCCGCGAGATAGTCGGCGTAGATCACCATGCGCAGATCGATCTTGCCGGCGGCACGCTCGTCGATGCGGCGGCGGAAATCGAGCAGTTTGGCGTGGCCGATTTTCGAAGGCGCCACCTTGACCACGCCCCTGCCGGTGTCGAAAAGTTCCGGTTTCGGCTGATAGGTGAAGTAATCGTCGAGATCAAACCCCATCAGGTTCGGCAGTTTTTCTCTGAGACGCCAGCAGTTGGCCTCGAGCGTTTCAAAGGTGTTGTTGCCGCCGCAGGCGACCCAGCTTACGCGCTTCATCTTCCTGAACGGCTCGAGATATTCGTCGCTTTCCGGCGGGTTCCAAGTGACCGCGCAGACGTTGGGAATCCCCATGTACGCGCAGGCGTCGGGCATGGAGATGGGATCGGAAAGCGGAATGTTGTAAACGCTCGCCTTGCCCGTACCGTCGTAAAAACCGGAATCATGCCCCCACATCCAGCAGTGGTCGCGAAGCGTATCGTCATACTTCTTCAGCGATGCGTCGCATCCGAAAGGGCACAGCCCGCGGCATCCGCCGAGCGCCGCCGCGCCCGCAAGCGTCAAAAACTCTCTTCTCTGCATGATTTCTCCTCCGATCGGAATCGTTTCTTTAAACGACCAGTATGTTATCACAAACGGTATTCCTGCGTCAATTCAACTTTCACCGCTATTTGCGCCCCTGACTTTTCAGCAACTTAAATGCTATTCCGAGCCGCTTTTTCAACCGCCGCGTCCGAATGCGAGACGGTGTCCGCAGTTGCGCAGTTTGCACGCCGGGCAACGCCCGCATCCTTTGCCGGGAATGCCGCGGTAGCATGTAAGCGTCTCGTCTTCGATTACCTTTCTTATGCCGAGTTTTTCGGCAAGAAGCCATTCGTCGGCTTTTGACATATGCATGAACGGGGTTATGATTTTAATCGGCCGTTCGAGAGCCAATCGGATGGCGCGCTGTTGCGCCTTTATGAAAACTTCGCGGCAGTCGGGATAGCCCGAATAATCCGCTTCACCCACCCCGGTGTATATCTCGTCCGCCCCCAGTTCCTTCGCCCAGACTGCGGCGGCAAGCAGAAAAAACGCGTTACGGCCCTCGACTACCGTATTCGGACAGGTTTCGCCTTTTCGGGCGGAGATCTTTCCGTTTTCCGACATGAGCGCATTGGAGGTCAGATGCCGGTAGAATCCGAGCGAGACGACCTTGTGCGTCTTCACGCCGAAACGTCTGGCGAGATTGCGCGCGAACTTCGTCTCCAGCCGGTGCCGCTGCCCGTAACTGAACGTTATGGCCGCAACTTCATCCGCCGCGTGCTTCCTGACGGCCAGCGCCAGACACATGGCCGAATCCTGCCCCCCGGAAAGAACCACCACCGCTTTCATTCTTCTTCCACCTTTCTGCGATTCGCCTTTATCCGCGAATGCGCATGTTTGTCATCGAGCATTTTCTGCTTCTGCCGGCGGCTGCGGCGACGTTTCCGGCGGCGGATCTTTTCGGCCGCCTGCCGGGCCGCGGATTTGCGTTTGTTCTCGCGTTCAAGAATCAGTTCGGCCATCATCCGCCGGGCGAGCCAGCGGTTCGTTTCCCGGCTTCGGGTTTCTCCGCAGCGCACCTGCACCCCGCTCGGTTCGTGCGAGAGCCGCACCACGTTGGAAGTCTTGTTGGTCTTCTGTCCGCCGGGGCCTCCGCCGAGGATAAAACTCTCCTCGAGATCTTCCTCGTACACCGAAGCCTCGGCCATCAGCGCCCTGATTTTCTCCATGGTCTCCGGCGCGATCATAGGATAGAGCCCCCGTACAGGGCGGCACTGCGCATCTTTTGTTCAACCGACACATTTTCCATGGCGCTAATTATACCAAAAGATACCCGCGCCCATCGGAACCGACCGAAGAGCCTCCGCGAATCGTCCATTGCCCGTCAATCCCGCAGACCGCGGATCTGAGCGTTTTGATATAATACCGCACCGGTATCGCGATGGTGAAAAGCGGCATAACTCAAAAAGAACTGATCGGCTGGGGAGGCAAGGAAGTCTTCAACCAGGCGCTTGCGCTTTGCCAGTCGGGAAGCGTGCTTGAAGCCGCCTACGACGACGATACGCTGACCGTCAGCGGCAAAATCGAAAAATCCCCGACATGGGCGATGCCCGTTTCCTTCAAACTCGAGCCCGGCGGCAGAATCCGCTCCAACTGCCCCTGCGAAAGCAACCAGCGCTACGGTCAGGTCTGTCCCCATGTCGTGGCGCTCGGGATCGCCGTCATGGTCAATGAAATGGACGAACCCGCCCCCGCCGACAGACAGCACGACAAACGGCGCCCCGGGAAGACGGACGAAGAGCCTGAAGCGGAACAGTTCATCGAAGTTCCCGCGCAGCCGCGTTTTTCGGCGTACATCTCCGGCTCCCGGGCGGCTCTTTCCGTGGAGATCGACGCTTTTTACGGCAACATAGATTTTCCGGCCTGTTCCATCCAAAGCGACCGGACCGTCTATCTCCCCGATCCCGACGACGATCTCGTGCGGCGAGTCCGGTCGATGGCGGCGGAGAAAAACGCCGTGGAAGCCGTATGCAAATGGGGCTTTTCTCCCGGATACAGGGAAGGCGATCTTAAACTTTACCTGACCGACCCCCAGAAAGTCCTGACATTCCTCGGCTCGGGCATCCCCGCTTTGCGCCGCAAAGGTTGGCTTACGGAGCTTTCCGAACGGCTTGAAAAGCTTATCGACGCCATGGCGTCGGTCGTTCCGGTGGTGACCGTCAAAGACGCCCCGAACGGAGCGTTCGACGTCAAATGCTCGTTCGACGCGCTCGGCACCGATGTTTCCGCCGCCGAAATCCAGGCGGCGGTCAACCGCGGCGACGGCTATCTTCTGAAAGACGGCAAGGTGACGCTGCTCGACATCTCGGCGGTTGAAGCGATGCATGAGGTTTTCCGCGACTGCGCCACCTCCCAGAACGGCGCCGCCGCCGGCTGGTTCCGCGTCCGTTCGGTCTACGCGCCGTACGTGAAGTCCTCGCTCGACGCGCTCGACTGCGTGGATCTCGACGATGCCCGCGCAGAACGGTGGCGCAGAATCGCCGCGGAACGCAACCACCGCGGCGGCGACGCGAAATTCGAACCGGTCGCGCTCGGCCGGCTCGAAAATATCCTCCGCCCCTATCAGAAACAGGGCGTATACTGGATGCGCTTTCTTGAAAACGCCGCCTTGGACGGTCTGCTCGCGGACGAAATGGGACTTGGCAAGACGCTCCAGACTCTTGCCTGGCTGTCGCTGCCGCGCATCCGTCCCGGCGGCGGACCGGCCCTGATCGTATGCCCCACTTCACTGGTTCGCAACTGGGAGTCGGAAGCCGCAAAATTCACACCCTGGCTGAAAACCCTCGTCATTTCCGGCGCGGACCGCGGACTGGAGTTCGCGAAAATCCCGGACGCGGACATCGTCATAACCTCGTATGCGCTGCTGCAGCGCGACCTTGAGGATGCGTATCTCGGCGTGGATTTCTCCGTGCTCGTCATCGACGAAGCCCAGCACGTCAAAAACCGGCAGACGAAAAACGCCAAGGCCGTAAAAGCGGTCAACGCCCGGCGGCGGCTGGCGCTGACCGGCACGCCCATCGAAAATTCGGTGGCGGACGCATGGTCGATCTTCGATTTTCTGATGCCCGGCTATCTCGGCGACTACGAGATGTTCAAACTCAACTTCGAAGAGCCGATACAGGAGCGCGCGGACACCGGCGCCCTCGAACGCCTCAAACGGAAACTCCACCCCTTCATCCTGCGGCGGGTGAAGAGATCCGTAGCCCGGGATCTGCCCGACAAGATAACCAAAGTTTCGTACTGTCCGATGAGCGACGAAGCGCGCCGCGAATACGACGCGGCACTTTCGAAAACCCGGCGCGACGCGCGCGGAGCGATTCGGTCCAAGGGGTTCGCCCGCTCGAAGTTCGAGATCCTTTCGATGCTCATGAAACTGCGGCGCATCGCCTCGAAAGCGAAAATCGGAGCGTTCATGGAGCAGCTTTCAAGCGCGGTCGACGGCGGACACAAGATACTCGTGTTCTCCCAGTTCACCACGATGCTCGCCGAACTGCGCAGGGAACTGGAATCGTCAGGCATCCGATACTGCTATCTCGACGGCTCGACCAAAGACCGGCTCGGCGAATGCCGGCGCTTCAACCGTTCGCCGGAAATACCCGTGTTCCTGATTTCGCTCATGGCCGGCGGAACCGGACTCAACCTGACCGGCGCCGACATGGTGATGCATTACGATCCGTGGTGGAACCCGGCGGTGGAGGATCAGGCTACCGACCGCGCCCACCGCATCGGACAGAAGAAGACCGTCTACGTGATGAAGATGATCGCCTCCGGGACCATCGAGGAAAAGGTTCTGGCGCTGCAGCGCCGCAAGCAGGCGATAATATCCGCCGCGGTCGACACCACCGACGCGGCGGTCATGGAGTCTTTGAGCGTCAAAGACCTCGAGGAGCTGCTGGGCTGAATTTCAGCCGCGCTCAGCGCGTGAAGAACTCCTCGATTTCCTCGAGCGTCCTGCCTTTGGTCTCCGGGAGAAGGAACGCCGCGGTCAGAAAATAAAGCAGCGCGAAGAACGCCAACGAATAGAACACGACGGCGTATCCGCACGCTTTCTGCCAGGGAAGGAACAGATCGGCAACGGCGAAGGCGACCATCTGGTTCACGAAAAGCGCGATCGACATGCCGTTGGCGCGGATGCGTCCGGGCATCAGTTCGGAAAGCGCGAGCCAGACCACCACGCCCGGTCCGAAGGAGAACGACGCGACGAAAAGCGCGATACCCGCGACCGTCGCCCATCCGGCGACAGAGCCGGTCGCCACGGCGGATTTTTCGAGCAGGAGAAACATCGTCGCCACACCGGCTAGAGCGAGCACCATGCCGAGCGTGCCGGTTTTCAGAAGCGGTCTGCGGCCGCAGCGGTCCACGAGCCCGAGCGCGATCACGGTGACCGGAATGGGGACGAGCCACACGATGAGATTGGCGGCGTTGGCCGTCGCCTGCGAAAGACCGGCCTTCATGAACATCGGAATCGAGAAATACTGGATCGCGTTGAAGCCGATGGCCTGATTGCAGATGAGAACGGCGAGCGAAATGCAGAACGGCAGCACATACTTGCGCTGAAAAAGCGTGTCGCCCTTCGCCGACTTCGCGAGCGCCGCCTTCTCCGCCGCTTCCGCCTCGTCGCTCGCGATCATTTCGGCGAGAATCTCCTTCGCCTTCTCCCCGCCGTTGTTGGCGGCGAGAGCTTTGAGCGCCTCGTCCCTGCGTCCGCGGCGGTAGAGCCAGCGCGGCGACTCCTTGAGCCCGAGAGCGCCGAGGAAGAAAAGGACGGCGGGAACCGCGCTCGACCAGAAAATGGTCTTCCATGCGAGCGATTTCCGCGCCGCCGTCACGGTCGCGTCGTCCGCGGC
>JAFVZE010000295.1 GCA_017508315.1 Kiritimatiellia bacterium
GCCGCAAAATCGATGTCGACCCGGCTTTTCCGCCGGAAATCCGCGGCGTATCCGACGCGGATTTAGCGAGCACCAGCGCCGAATCGCCCCCGACTCGAAGGCCTTGCGTGCATCAATTCAAAAAAGTGGGATAAGGGTGTTTCTGAAAAACGAAGACCGGCCGCGAAGACCGGTCTTCGTTTTCCAACCGAAAACATCCGCAGGCTTATTTCTTAACGAGCTTGCGCACCGCCTTGTGCGAACAGAAAGTGCGCTCGGTGTAGAGCTTGGAGCGCCACGAAGAATTCTTCTTCACCACCTTGATCGCCTGAATCCAGGGGCTGGCGAACGGAAAGAGCTTCTCTACGCGGACACCGTAGCTCTCGCGGGAAACGGTGAAGGTGCCGGAGACATTCTTGCGCCCGTTGTCGACGGCAAGAACCTTGCCCTCGAAATCCTGAACACGGAACTTCTCGCCTTCCTTGATCTTGATCGACACCCGAATCACATCACCGGTGTGAAACTCGGGGAAATTCTTTTCGGCGAGGTTCGCGGTCTGTTCGGCGTTGATTTTATCGATAAGTTTAATACCCATGATTCACCTCCTTAGGCCTTAGCCTCTGCCTTTTTGGCCTTGCGGGCGTGATGGGGCTTGAGCTCAGGATTGCGGGCGCGGCGGATGAGGGTAGCCACGGTGGCGGAGGGCTTGGCACCCCTCTGGAGCCAGTGGTCGACGCGCTCGAGATCGAGCTTGAAGTTGTCATCCTTGATCTGGGTGTCGTACCACCCGAGAATCTCAAGAAACTTGCCGTCGCGGGGACTGCGCTCATCCGCGGCGACGATACGGTAGGCCGCGTGGTTTCTGCAGCCGGTGCGACGCATTCTGATCTTTACCATTGTCTTTTTCCTTTGTCTTCGGTTGAAGAATGCGCGTAGTTTACCAAAAACGGCCTTGAAGCGCAAGGGTAAATCACATAAACGGTTTTTCGGGGCAGATCGCCGCCAAATTTCATCCTCTGGGATGGTATCGGCGGTGGACATCGCCGAGAAATCCCGCGTTTACGTGAGTGTATATCTGCGTCGTGCCGATATCGGCGTGCCCCAGAAGTTCCTGCAGCGAACGGACGTCCGCTCCCCGCTCGAGCATATGCGAAGCGAAGCAGTGCCGCAGAACATGCGGCGATATCCGCTCCGGCGCGATCCCGACGGCGAGCGCCCGCTCCTTGACGATCTTGAATACGCCCTGCCGAGTGAAAGCCCTGCCGAGTCTGGTGACGAAGATGTGCCGTTCGAGCAGATCGCCGCGCACGAACACCTCCCGCGCCGAATTGATATAGGCGTTCAAAGCCTTCCCGGCGGCCGCGCCGACGGGCACGATCCTCTCCTTCGACCCCTTGCCGGAAATCCGCAGCAGTTCGCCGTCGGAGATGAGGTTGTCGAACTCCATCGCGCAGACCTCCGACACCCGCAGCCCGCAGCCATACATGATCTCGAGCAACGCCCGGTCGCGTATATCTCTCGGTTGCACGCCGTCGACGGCATCGATCATGGCAAACGTTTCGGCCTCGGAGAGCGTCTTCGGAAGCAGGCGCCCTTTCCGCGGCGATTCGAGATGCTCGGCAGGGCTGACCGCGACGATCCGCCGGTCCTTGAGATACTCGAACCAGGATTTTATCGCCGCCATCCGTCTAGCGCGGGTGGCGGAACTCATTCCCTCTTCGCGCTCCCGCGCCAGAAATTCCGTGATATCACCGCTCGTCACATCCTGCACCCGGTCGCAACCGTTTTCATGCAGATATCCCGCGAAGAACCGCAGATCGCTCGCATACGAACTGCAGGTGTTTCCGCTCAAACCGAATTCCAGTTCAATCGCGTCGATGAAAGCGGATATTTCAGATCCGATCAATGAAATCCCCGATAAGCGCTTTCATCTTCGGCTTGGCCGCCTCTCCGGCAGACACGACCTCGCCATGGCAGAGCGCCTGCCGCGAAATGCCGGCGGCGAGATTCGAGACCAGCGAAACTCCGCCTATACGCATTGCGCATGAACGCGCAAAGACCGCCTCGGGAACGGTGGACATGCCCACCACGTCCGCGCCCTGCGCCTTGTAGGCCTGGATTTCCGCCGGCGTTTCGTAGCAGGGGCCCGACGTGTAGGCGTAAACGCCGTCCATCGCCCGCAGCCCCAGCCGGTTGGCGCTGGCGTGCAGCAGTTCCGCAAAACGTCTGGCGTACACCTCGGTCATGTCCGGAAAACGTTCGCCCCATTCCGCGACGTGCGGTCCGATGAGCGGATTGGCGCCGACCAGATTTATATGGTCGCGCACGATCACAAAATCTCCCGGGCGCAAAGCCGGATTTATCCCGCCGGAGGCGTTGGTAAGAAGCAGATTCCCGCACCCCATGCGCCGCAGCATCTCCACCGGCAGCACGACCGGCTCCCAGCCTTCGCCCTCGTAGAAATGACGCCGCCCGCACCAGGCCGCAACCAGTTTCGCGCCGCGGCGGTAGAGGATGAACTCCCCGACATGTCCTCTGACCGTGGTGCCGCCGAGCCCGGGAATGTCGCGATAGGCGATGCGCACGAGCACTTCGTCCATATCAAGCGCCTCGCCCCAGCCTGAACCGAGCAGAACTCCGATGTCCGGCGGTGTCTTGAAACATTCGTCGGGCAGATATTCCGCGGCCTTGTCGAAAAAATCCATGTTCATCGCTCCACCTCCTCGGGATAGCAGTTGAATCTCATGCCGTGGTACGGACAGTTGCGCGAAAGCGAAGCGAAAGCGGAGACATCGATCATCCGCGGATTGCCGGCGTCGACCCGGATGCGGGTGGAGCCGGTGATCCTGCCGGAGTTGGCCACAATCCAGCGCGGCATCTCCCACCACGCGCGCGCCCACGCCTCGACGTCCATCCCCTCTTCCTCCACCATGACCGCGTAGGTGACGGCTATCGCGCATTCCAACCCCACGATACCGTTGGCGGAAGTCAGAAATCCGGAATTCTTCGCCGATGCCGGATGCGGCGCATGGTCGGTCGCGAACATGAGCACCCCGTCCTTGACCGCCCGCCGCAGTTCGGCGCGGTCCTCGTGATTGCCGAGCGGCGGCGCCATTTTGAAATTCGCGTCATCGGCCGCAAGATCGTCGCAGGAGAAAAGCAGATGGTGGGGCGTCGCCTCGGCCGTGACCGGCAGTCCCTCCTTCTGCGCCGAGCGCACCAGTTCGACCGCTCCGGCCGTGGAGATGTGCTGGACGTGAAGGCGGCAGCCGGTGACGCGGCAGAGCGAAATGTCCCTCGCCACGGCGTCGATCTCCGCGGAAGCGGGAATGACCGGAAGCGAAAGGCGCCGCGCCAGTGCGCAATCCCGCAGCACGCCGTCCGAAGGAACGAGCGCGTGATCGCAGACCGCCATTCCGAGATCGGCCGAGCGCGCCATCGCCGCCTCCATGACCGCATCGTCCGCGACATAGGATCCGTCATCGGTGAAAAACGCCGCTCCGGCTTCGGCAAGCAGCTCCAAATCGGCGACCTCTCTGCCGAGCCGCCCCTTCGTTATGCAGGCGGCAGGAATCACCTTGACCGGGAAATCCCCTTCCGTCTGGCGGCGGATCCATTCGACATTGTCGCCGGCGGGATTCGTGTTGGGCATCGTGACCACCGCGGCGAAGCCGCCGCGCCGCGCCGCCCGGGCTCCGCTCGCGGCAGTTTCCGCTTCCGGAACCCCGGGGTCGCGGAAATGGACGTGGACATCTACGAAACCCGGAAAATCAAACGTCCTGCTCATCCGGCATCAATCCTTTCTCAACGCCTGATCGGAATTTTTTTCGCTTCTATCGCCTGACGGATGTTCTCCTTGGCGATCTGCATCGAATCATATTCGAGCGAAAGCGTCTTCGCGTCGAAATCCCATCTGTAGGAATCTTTCCGCACTCCGTTGTATTTCGAAAGCGCCTCGACGATCAACACCCGGTTCGACGGATTCAATCCGGGAATCTCAAGCGTGAAGGCGCGGACGTCCTCGCGGCGGCATCCCGCCAGCGCCAAAGCGGCGGACAGCGCCGCGAACATCGCGCATCTCATAGCATACCTCCTGTTCTGCCGGGGCCGAACGGCGACATCGCGCGCAGTTCGGCGATGACCGGCGGCACTTTTTCGAGAATGTAATCGACTTCCCCCATCGTGTTGTAGCGCGAAAGCGAAAACCGCACGCTGCCGTGAACGGCGGTGAACGGAACGCCCATCGCCCGGATGACGTGGCTCGGTTCGAGCGAACCGGACGCGCAGGCGCTGCCGGTGGATATGCAGATTCCGAGATCCGAAAGCCTGTAGGCGATCGCCTCGCCTTCGATGTATTCAAAACTTATGTTCAGCGTGTTGGCGAGCCGGTTCGCCCTGTCGCCGTTGACCCTCACGTCCGGGCAGGCCGCGACCAGCCCCGCCTCGAGCCGGTCGCGCATGGCGGAAAGCTTCTCGACCTCCGCGGCCATCCCGACGCGAGCCATTTCGCAGGCTTTGGCCAGAGCGATGATCCCCGGCATGTTCTCGGTGCCCGCGCGGCGATGTCCCTCCTGATGACCGCCGAGCATGAACGGTTTGAACCTGACGCCGCGGCGCACATACAGAACGCCCACGCCTTTCGGCGCGTGGAACTTGTGCCCGCTCAATGAAAGCATGTCGACCGGAACCGATTTGACGTCGATTTTCACCTTGCCGGCCGCCTGAACCGCATCCGTATGGAAAACCGCCCCGTGTTCACGGCATATCCCGGCGACCTCGGCAACGGGGAAAACGGTGCCGGTTTCGTTGTTCGCCCACATGACCGAGACTATCGCCCCCCTCGTTCCCGCAAGCTCCCTGCGCAGAGCGTCCATATCCAGCCGGCCGTCGGAGTCAACCGGCAGCTCAACCTCTTCGTGCCCCTGCGCCTTCAGGCGGCGGCAGGGCTGGAGCACCGCCGGATGCTCGACCGCGGTCGTGATGATTTTAGGCTTTGCTCCGGAAAATTCCGCGGCTCCACGGATGGCGGCATTGTCCGACTCCGTCGCGCAGGCGGTGAAAATTATCTCGTCCGGCTCGGCGTTGATGAACGCCGCGACCTCTTCACGGGCACGGTCGAGAAATTTGGCGACCCGTCCGCCGAAAACATGCATCGAACTCGGATTGCCGTAGAGTTCGCACAAAAAAGGAAGCATGACGTCACGGACCTCGGGAGCTACCTGAGTCGTGGCGTTGTTGTCGAAATATACCGTCTTCATATTCATCGCCGTCATATTATACCAAATCGCCATCCGTCGGAAATCAGCTCCGCTTTGATTTTTCCAAAAAACGAAAACCCCGGTCCGTACCGGGGTTTTGCCGCTATTCAACTGGCGGAGGGAGGGGGATTCGAACCCCCGGTACGGAAATTAAACCGTACGACGATTTAGCAAACCGCTGCCTTCAGCCACTCAGCCATCCCTCCAAATCGTTGGCGCGAAGTATATCAAATACGCTGCTCGCCGTCAACGAAGACCGCGGAAGGCTTCCACGACTTCGGATTTATGACGACCAGATCGGCTCTGTACCCCTTCTCGATCTTGCCGAGCTCGTCGCCCCAGCCGAGTTCGACGGCCTGATTCCACGACGTCGTGCGCACAAGATCCTTGAGCGGAATCCCAGTAACCTCATGGACGTTCTTAAGCCCGTTGCCCATCCACAGCGTGGAGCCGGCGAGGTTGCCGCCCTCGACGAGACGCGCTTCGCCATTCTCAAGCTTGACGCCGAGTCCGCCCATCGAGAACTCGTATCCGTCTCTGCAGTGCGAGCAGCGGAGCGAGTCGGTGATGATCTGCACGTGCGCGAGATTGCGGCGGGTGAAAACGAGACGCAACATATCGGGACAGAGATGGATCTTGTCGCAGATGACTTCCGTGTTGAGATCCTCGATGAGGAACCCCGCGCCCACCATGCCGATCTCGCGGTGGTGGAGCGGCGTCATCTGGTTGCAGAAATGCGTCATGTGGCGAAGACCGTTCCTGTAGGCCGGCATCAGATCTTTCATCTTGGCTCCGGTGTGACCGCAGCTCGGAACGATCCCGGCCTTGATGCAGTCCCTGGCGAACTTCGCGCCGCCTTCCGTCTCCGGAGCGTAGGAAATGAGCTTCACCGGAAACACCTTGGCGATATCCTTGAGTTCCTTCACCGAAGGCTTGCGGACAAATCTCGGATTCTGCGCACCGCAGCACTTGACGTTGATGAACGGACCTTCGAGATGTATAGCCGGAACTTTCGCGTAAGGAGAGCCTTCATTGACGTAGTTCTTCGCGTTCTTCGCCGCTACGACGAGCTCCTCGTGCGAAACGGTGAGCGTCGTGGGCAGAAACGTGGTCACGCCTTCCTGAAGTTTCGCCTTGGCGATTTCGAAAATCGCCTTGGGATCGGCGTCGCAGAAATCGCACGTGAGCGCGCCGTGGGTGTGCACGTCGATGAAGCCGGGCATCACGTACTGTCCCTTGACGTCGACCACGGTCACGTTCGCGGAAGCCTTGGCCGCGACCTTGGCTCTGGTCACCTTGGTTATGCGGCCGTTTTCGACGACGACGCTCGCCCCTTCCATGTCCACGCCGGGCGAAATGACGTGCGCGTTGAGTATGATTGTCTTCTGCATTGCTTTTACTCCTTCGGATTTATTTCAAATCGGTTTTTCTCCAACAGTCCGCTCCTATACTCCTACTGAATACATTAACGGTTTCTTCATGTTCACGCCTTTCGTTTCACTTACGGTGACATTATACCAAAAAACCTTGCACTCGAACGAAGCAGTTCAACGGTGCGCAATGGTTACTCGAATGTGCAACCGTACAACAGTTGCACACTCGAGTAACCCCTCACCAACGGTACTAAATCTCCATACCGCCCAGCGACACATCCACGTCTTCGCCTTCGCCTTCGCAGATAGCCGTCAACTTCCCGTGAAACGCCTTCATCCGCGGCAGATGAAAACTCTCAAGGCTCGTCGCGTCGCCGTTGCAGACCGCTTTGAAACGCAGCTTGCCGGAGGTTCTCACCTTCAAAACCCCGTCAAACCCGGGAACCCAGTTCCCGTCCGCGTCCGTCACCGTCGCCTCGACGAAAAGAAGACTGCCGAAACGCCGCTTCTCCACCTTCACCTTTGCCGCTCGGCCCGCGGTGCGCACTACCGCCTGCGAAACCTTTCCGCCGTCGGCAGCGTAGGCGACGACCTTGAGTTCACCCGGTTCGTAGACGACATCGTTCCAGCGAAGACGGTAACGGTCGAGCCGCGATGACGGATCCTTCTTCCTGCGGCCCTGCGATCTGCCGTTTACGAAAAGCTCCGCCTCGGGGCTGTCGGTGTAGCAGTAGACCGGCGTCACCTTCCCTTCGCGCCCGGGCCAGGTCCAGTGCGGAACGAGATGGCAGGTGCGCGAAGACGTATTCCAGCGGCTGCGGTAGAGCCAGTACCGGTCCTTGGGAAGCCCGGCGAGATCGAAGATTCCGAAATAGGAGCTGCGGCTCGGCCAATGCATATCGTAAGGGGTGGGCTCGCCCAGATAATCGAACCCGGTCCATACGAACTCTCCGATGGTCCACGGATTGTCGTCCTGCACCGCCCAGTCGTCGTCGGGAAGATTGGACCAGATGCAGTATTCGACGTCATAGCCCGAACATTGAAGATTTCCGTGGTACGGTTTATCCGTGACCTCGACCGGGAAGAAATACTCGCCGCGGCTGGAAACGGTCGATGCGGTCTCCGCACCCAGCACGAAACCGTACGGCGAAGCCTCGCAGATCGCCTTGTAGAACGGCAGACGGTAGGTTACGGCCGGAATCTCCATCGCCGCCACCACGCCGGATTCGATGGCGCCGGGCATCCACGAAAGCCCCTGCGTCACCTTCCGCCCGGGATCGGGATCGAAGCGGCGGCACCACGCCTGAAGTTCCCTGCTGAGACGCAGACCCTCGGCGTTGACCTGCTCGGTTATCTCGTTGCCGATCGACCACATGACGACGCTCGGACGGTTGCGGCATTTCTTCACGAGATTCTCGATGTCGCGCCGCCACCAGCCGTCGAAGAAAAGGTTGTAGCCGTTTCTGCACTTCGCCGCCGCCCAGGAATCGAACGATTCGGCCATCACCATGACGCCCATCTCGTCGCAGATCTCCAGCTGCTCCTCTCCCGGCATATTGTGGGCGGTGCGGATCGAATCGCAGCCCATCTCCTTCAAAAGCGCGAGCTGCCGCCGGAAAGCGTCGCCGTTGAACGCCGCGCCGAGAGGCCCGAGATCGTGGTGAAGGCAGACGCCTTTGAACTTGCGCTTAACCCCGTTGAGTTTGAAGCCGTCTTTTCCGTATTCAAGCGTCCGCACCCCGATCTTCTCCTCGGCGCGGTCGGCAAGGGCGCCGGCGGCGTCGTACACTTCGGTGACGAGCGTATACAACTTCGGCGATTCCGGCGACCACGGCTCGAATTTCCCTTTGAGCGTTCCGTTCCCGGTTCTGGCGATTTCCCGCCCGCCGTCCAGCATCCGGTGGATGACTTTCGAAACCCGGCCGCGGCATTCGCTCGTCACCTTGACCGTTTCAAGGTCGGGCGAATAAACGGCGTTGCCCCAGACTTCAAGCCCGGTTTCGCCGCCGGTCAGGAACTTCACGCGGCGGTATATCCCCGCGCCCGGATACCAGCGTGAGGATTCCGGACGGTTGTGCGTCTTCACGACGATTTCATGCTCACCGGCCACAGGCGGCAGTTCGACGGCAAAGGCGTTGTAGCCGTGTTTCCACCCGCCGATCTTTTTCCCGTCGGCATACACTTCGCATTCGCTCATCACGCCGTCGAAAACGAGCGCGGCGTAGCCCGTTCCCTCCGGAACCGTCACCTTGCGCGAATAAAGAGCGCCGCCGACCCAGGGCAGCGCCCCGGTCCGCCCGGACTTGACGCTTTCCTTCTCTTCGCCGTTTTCAAGAATCTTGACCTTCTGCAGATCGTTCCTGATGTCGAAGGGTCCCGCTATCGCCCAATCGTGCGGAACGGAGACATCTTCCCAGTTTTTCCCGCCGTCGCGGGAAAAACGCCACTCGGAAAGAATCTGCGCATCGCAGCGGACGCAAACTGCGGAAATGCAGAGCGCCGCGAGCGCCGCCAAATCGACCACCTTCGTCCTCATCGCGGAAACCTCAGTATCCCGGGGTCGCCGGAGCGTTGGCCCGGAAGGCGCCGTTGCGTTCGGCGATGTTCGCCAGATGGCGCGAAACCTTGCGGAACTCTCCCAGAAGTTCGATGTAGACGATGCCGGATTCCGCCGAACAGCGCTTTTCCCTGAGGCGGGTCAGGTGATTCTGCTCAAAGAGCGCCGCCATGACCATCACTTCGTCCCGGAGCGTCATCACCGCGCGGCGCACCGAATCGTCGGCTCCGGCAAGCAGCGAAAGCACGCCCTGCGCCTGCCTGACGAGTTTGGAATGGATCTTGAGAAATTCCTCTCTGGCTTCATCGCTGAGCGGCTTTTCGCCGTCTCCGAGTGAGGCGAAGATGTCGCGGATGATAAGCGCGTGGTCGCCGATGCGCTCGGCGTCGTTCACGCAGTGCAGCAGCATCGGGATGCGGGCGGCCTGTTCGTGGTTGATCGTCTTTTCCATGAGCCGCGAAAGGTAGGAAGCGACATCGCTCTGACGCTCGTCGATCTCGCGCTCGATCTCGTCGAGCGATTCGGAAAGTTCGAGATTGTCCGTGTCGGTGCGGTCGTGCAGTTTGAACGCGCAGTTGACAGAACGCCATGCCTTGCCGAGCATCTTCCTGAGCGCACCGGTCGCCTGAAGAAGCGCGACATCTGGCGTGTCGAGCAGAATCGGCTCGAGGCGGCGGTACTTTACCTTGGCCTCGCGCACCGGGAGCACTTTCTCGCAAAGTACCGCGAGCGGCCCGATGAACGGAATGAGCACGATCGTGGTTATGATGTTGAAAAGCGTATGGGCGTTGGCGATCTGGCGCGGCAGCTCACCCCCGGCGGAGAAGTGTTGCACGAGATAGAAAAACGCGGGTTCGCCGTCGACCACGAAAACGAACGACACGAAAAGGAACATCGCCCCGCAGAAATTGAACAGCGTATGGGCGAGCGCGGCCTGTTTTGCGACGCGGTTGGCGGTAAGCGCGGCAAGTTGCGCGGTTATGGTGGTCCCGATGTTCGAGCCGACCACCAGAGCGACCGCCGTATGAAGATTCAAAAGCCCGCTTGCGCCGAGCGCGAGGATAATGCCGGTGCAGGCCGATGAACTCTGAATGATCACCGTCGCCAGAAGTCCGACCGCGGCGGCGCCGAAAAGCGACCCGACCGGGATATGGCCTGAAGGTCCGGGGATGCATTCAAAGAGCTGGAACATCGACTTGAAACCGTCGTCCTTGGCCAGTTCCTTCAATTCTCCGCCCATCATCCCCATGCCGAGGAAGAGAAAGCCGAAACCGAGAACCGTCATCCCCCATCCGTTTACCTTCCGCCCTTTAAAGAAGGACAGCACAAGCCCAAGAATGAGCGCGGGCATCACAATTCCCTGGATGTCGAACGCCACCAGCTGCGCGGTTATGGTAGTTCCGATGTTGGCGCCGAAAATTATCCCTATCGACTGCACCAGCGTCAAGAGTCCGGCGTTGACGAAGCCGATCACCATCACCGTCGACGCGCTCGACGACTGAACGACCGCCGTCACCGCCGCACCCGAAAAAATCGCCACGAACCGGTTGGCCGAAAACATCCGCAGAATAGTGCGCATTTTTTCGCCGGCGACGGCGTGCAATCCGTCGCCCATCAGTTTCATGCCGTATACGAAAATGGCCAATCCGCCGAAAACACGGACGATAAGACCTGCTAACTCCATTTTTTACTCCTTGGTATTCTTTTTGTTTTTTATCTTCTTTGCATCTGAAATAAATATTCGTCCGTCACTTCAACGGGATGACGATCTCCGCCGTCGACAATCCCGCTGAAGCGGCCTTGAGTTTCAAAGTGCCCTTCGCGCCTTTTTTCGCCCTCACTATCGCCTGCAGTTTGCCGTTGAAGGCGTAGCGCGAAAGCGAGCGGAACGAAGTGAAATCGGTCTCGTCGCCGTTGTCAGTGGCGACGATCTCGCCGTCGCCTTCAAGCGAAAATTCGACCGGCGTGCGCGTACGCGGCACTTCCCGCCCTTCGGAGTCGACGACGCTCAAATTGACGAACATCAAATCCCGACCGTCGGCTTTGAGCGCGGAGGTTTCGCCCTTAAGCGTCAGTTTCGCCGCCGCGCCGGTCGTAGAGCGCTCCGCCTCGGCCCAGCGTCTGCCGTTCCTGTAGACGACCACCTTGAGCGTTCCCGGCTCGTAGACGACATCGTCCCAGGTGAGGCGGTAGGCGCGCTTGAAGTCCTCCGGGATTTTCTTGCGCCGCCCGAGCGATTTACCGTTGAGGAAGAGTTCGCCCTCGTCGCCGGAGGTGAACACGTGCACCGGCGTCACCTTGCCGACGCGCTCCGGCCAGTTCCAGTGCGGCAGGATGTGCGCCATGGGCTTTTCCGGCATCCAGCGCGACTGATAGAGATAGAACGTGTCTTTGCGGAAACCGGCGAGATCGAAAAAGCCGGTGGAACAGGAATGGATGCCCTTGATGCCGAAACGCTCGACCATCTTGTCGGCGAAATAAGGTCCGCCGAGATAATCCCACCCCGTCCAGATGAACTCGCCCATGCATTCGGGGTTTCTGTCCATCCAATACCACTGCACGTCCGGCGGACAGGCCCAACCCTTGGCGGGATCGCCCGGCCAGCCGCTCGCCTCCGTGCCGTAGCTCGTCGCGTACGGAATGCCGGATTTCTCCATCGTCCATCCCCAAGTCACCGGAAATACGAATTCGCCGCGGCTGGCGACGATGCACTGCGACTCGGAAGCGAAGAACGGTTTGTCGGGATTCTTCTTCCTGAACGGTCCGTAGGTGTAGCCGTAATAGTTGAAGCCGTAGATGTCGAGCGTTTTGCCGTATTCGTTGGTCGCGTTTACCGGCGCGTTGTTGGCGTTGGTGGTCGGGCGCGTGCGGTCTTCCGACTTGACGATCGCGTCAAGCTTCTTCGCCGTGGCGATAAATTCTGACGTCGGCGCGATATGCGGATGGCCGTCGCAGATCTCGTTGCCGAGCGACCACATGATGATCGAGGGGTGGTTGCGGTTTGCGCGCACCCAGGCACGGACGTCGCGCTCGTGCCACTCGTCGAAAAGCTTGGTGTAGCCGTCCTTGCGTTTGCCGGCGTTGCCGATATGCCGCCACTCGTCGAAAACTTCATCCTTGACCAGGAGTCCAAGCTCATCGCAGAGATCGAGAAAATCCGGATCCTCCGGGTTGTGGGCGCAGCGCACGGCGTTGACGCCCGCCTCCTTCAGTTTCAGAAACCGGCGGCGCATCGCCGCGCTGTTGTAGGCGGCGCCCAGCACCCCGAGATCGTGATGGAGCGAGACGCCTTTGATCTGCACCCGGCGGCCGTTGAGCTGGAAGCCGCGCATATCGGCGTGGAAGGAGATTGTGCGGATGCCGTAACGGAAACTCTCGCCTTCGATTTCAAGCGTATAGAGATGCGGATCGTCGATATCCCAAAGCCGCGGATTCTCGACCTTGAACGAAAACCCCTTCGCTCCCGATTCGGACATTTCGTAGCGGACGTCAACGGTCGCGGAAGTCTTGGAAACGTCTCTCGTGGTTATCGCCACCGACCCGGGAACGAGATAATCCTTCGGACACCACGCGAGCCGGCATTCGCGGTAAAGTCCGCCGCCGGTGTACCAGCGCGACGAATCTTTTTTGTTGTGGCACCTTATGACGATTTCGTTCTCGCCGTCAAGGTTCAGATGCCCGGTGAGATCGCACCTGAACGGAGTGTAGCCGTAAGGCCAGCCTCCGAC
>JAFVZE010000296.1 GCA_017508315.1 Kiritimatiellia bacterium
AGAATTACAGACCTACGGGCTTGGCTTTTTCCATATTCGGCTGTTTGATTTTGATCCAATCAGGGATTTTGCGCCAAGGCACTCGCTCGGCACTTCCGAGCGAGACGTCCTTTATGGTGACATCCTGCACGTTCTCGATCTTCATTGCGCCTTTGCGGGCGGCTTCAAGCCGAATGTTTTCAATCGCAACCCCTTTCATCGGGCACTTCTCGTCGGCATCTAGCTCGGCGATGTAATTTGCGCATCGGCAGGTCACGTTCTTCACGTTGATGTTCCTTACCGGCGTGAATTTGAGTTCATAGTCCGGATACATCGCCCATTCGTAATAATATTTCGTCTTGAACTTGAAAACGGAACCTGCGCAGGGACCGGCCTTGATGTTTTCCACCCAGATATTTTCGACAAATCCGCCGCGACGGCGGTTGGTTTTGAGCGAGAAAATTCCAAACGGGTGCTCAATCTCGCAGTCATGCGCCCAGACGTCGCGCACGCCTCCGGAAAGCTCGGAACCGACGGCGAGAACGGAACCCGCAAAAACATACCGGCAGTTGCGCACCACAACCCTTTCCGTAGGACGATGCAGCCTCCATGCGTCGGCATTGCGCCCGGCCTTGAGCACCACTCCGTCGTCGGACTGGTCGAAACGGCAGTTCTCGATAAGCACGTCCCTGGTCATTTCAACATCCACGCCGTCGTTGTTGTGCCCGTGCGCATACGTATCGAGCCGCCTGAGCGTGCAGTTTTCGCTGTGGAAAAGATGAATCATCCAGAACGGCGACTCCTTGATCCGGAAGCCGTCGAGAAGCACGTTGGCGCAGCGGTTAAACTGCATGAGCTGCGGCCGGATGTGCGCGCCCTTGAAGCGGGTTATGTCGCGTGATGACATGACGGCATTGGTCGCCCCCCAGTGATAGAGATGCCCTACCGCCTCGTACTGCACCGGATCGCGTTTGAACCATCGGCGCCATTCCTCCATGCGCGGCGCGATGAGTCCTGCGCCGGTAACGGCGACATTGGTGCAACCGTAAGCCCGGATGAGCGGCGAGCGGTTCATACATTCGATTCCCTCGTAAGACGAACGCACAACCGGATATTTTTCCGGATCGTCCAGAAGGTCGAGAACCGCATCCTCCGTCAGATGAAGCTCGCAGTTCGACTTAAGCTGCACGCAGCCGGTCGTCCACTTTCCGGACGGGACCACCACCCGTCCGCCGCCCGCCGCGGCGCATGCCGCGATCGCCGCCTCGATCGCGGCCGTCGAATCCGAACCGTCCGTTTTCGCTCCGAAGTCGGCGATATTGAAATCGCGACGCGGGAACTTCGGCACCCAGTTCGAAAACACGCCGAAAGGCGCATCGAACGCCTGCATTTCCGGTAGCGCATCGTCACGCAGAAGCGCTGCGATTTCATACTCTCCCTTCTTCACCTCGTCATAGAACGCTCTCGCCATCACTTTAGCCCCGTAACGCGTCAGATGCGTGAAATCTTTCTTGTTGAACGCCGCCCGGTACCACTTAAGCGACTCCTCGCGTCCGGCTGATTCCACCAGCCTTCTCGAAAACGCGTTGAAGTCGACAACCGGAACCCCCATTTCCCTTCCGAGCGAACGGACCGCATCCGGATAACCGCCAAGTCCGTCGGCGACCCGATCATCCTTCGAGCCGCGATACGACCGGCGCACCAGCGACGTGCCGAAAACCGGTTTGCCGCCCTTCGCCCGCACCTCTTCGGCGAAACGGCGCAGATTGTCTCTGTATGCGCCGTCCGCCGCCGCGTGACGCCGGGGATCTTTTTTCTGATCGTTGTGACCGAACTGGATATAGACGAAATCGCCGGGTTTGACCTGCGCGATCAGCTTCGCCCAGCGCCCTTCGTCGCGGAACGACTTGGTC
>JAFVZE010000297.1 GCA_017508315.1 Kiritimatiellia bacterium
AATGGTGGGCTATAGTGGATTCGAACCACTGACCTCTTCCATGTCAAGGAAGCGCTCTAACCAACTGAGCTAATAGCCCAAACAAATCTTGCACTCTGGAAGGAGAATGGTTGCCTCGCAGGGACTCGAACCCCAACAAGCAGAATCAGAATCTGCGGTGCTACCATTACACCACGAGGCAAACTCGTTTGTCACTTTCCCGTACTGGCGGGGTCGACGGGGCTCGAACCCGCAACCCCCGGATCGACAGTCCAGTGCGCTAACCAATTGCGCCACAACCCCGTGTTCCGTGAAAGTGGAGACAGTATATCATAATAATGCCGCCGTGCGCAAGGGGGAAAATTAAAATTTTTAATTTTGAGGACTTTGGCCATTTACCGGACAGCCGACGGGCGGAACGACAAAACCGCCGGTTTGTCTTCTATTCCGTTCTTTCGCAGTTCAAAAACCGCCTTTCGCGCACCCTCCGGGACATTGAAGCGCTTCATGCTTGAGCGGCGCACCGTCAGACGCTCCTCTCCGAGCCGACCGCCATCCTCCGACTTGAACACCACGCTCAACTGCAAAGGACACGACGAGCGTTCAAGCTTCAGATTCGCAGAAGCTTTCCGCGCCGTCGACACGTCAAGTTCGACCGACTCGACAAGCAATCCCGCATCCGGCGGCGCGACGGCTCCCGGCGTCTGAAACCGCGCAAAGAGCAGCGCCGCGACTGCCGCGGCGACAGCGGCGACAAGCGCGACCAAAAACGCCAAGCGCGGCCATCTGCGCGGCGTGCCGCGCTGCAATACCGTGGAAACGCTGAACGGCAGATATCTGAACACCACCGTCTTTTCCGTCGAATCGTAGAGCACGTACGACGACAGACACTTTCCGCCCCGCTCGCGCGGATAACCGACGGAGCCGGGATTGACGATATAGCGTTTGCCCTCCTCCAGCGTGAAATCCTGCGCTTCGGTCGCGTAAACCCTGCCGGATCCTCCGGTCAGAAACAAACCGGGCACATGGGTGTGTCCGACAAACATCAGCTGCGCGCCGCTTGACCCGAAATTGACGCGGGCATCCTCTTCGTCCTCGACGTAGAAGAACTTCTCCGGCTCGGTGAAATCTCCATGCGCGGCGATAAAGCCGTCGCCCTTGAAAACATACGGAAGCGATTTGAGGTATCTGATGTCAGCGGACGAAAGCTCCCGCCTGTGGCGGGCGACCGCCTCTCCCGCCAGATCGATGAAACCTTCGGCGCTCATTCTGCCGGAGACGGCGTCATCGTGATTGCCGGCGAGCACGGTTTCGCAGCGTTCCCGGACGAGCGCGAGCGTCCGCACGGGCGACGGACCGTAACCCGTCACATCGCCTATGCAAACCACTTTATCCGCGCCCTGCTCCGCCGCATCGTCGAGAACCCGCAGCAACGCCTCTTCGTTGGCGTGAACATCGGATATCACCGCGTAGATCATAAGACCGTAAGCTCGATGTCTTCGCGCCCCATTCTCGCGAGCTGCGCGGACATGGTATCCAGCGCCAAACGCGGGGCATTGCACTCTCCGGAAAGGTGGGCGAGAAAAATCTTTTTAAGCCTGCCGGAGGCGAACTTACCGACCAGTTCCGCCGCCTCGTCGTTGGAAAGATGTCCGCGGGGACCGGAAATGCGGCGCTTGAGCGATTCGGGACGGTCGCTGCCGTGCAGAAGAACGCTGTCGTGATTGGACTCGAGCGTCGCGACGTCGGCACGGGCGAGATACCGTCCTATGGAATCCAGCGGGGTGCCGATATCGGTACCGTGGAAATACGTGCGCTTCGGAGTCTCGAAAAAGTAGCCGACCGGATCGGCGGCGTCATGCGGAGTCGGGAAGGCGGTTATCCGCATACGGCCGATTTCAAAACTCTGCCCGTTCTCAAAGCACACGAAAGCCGATTCGTCGATGCCGGTATCGCGGGCTATTTTCTCCGCGGTCATCAGGTTCGCGTACACGGGGACATCGTATCTGCCGAGAAAGACGCGAAGGCCGCCGACGTGGTCTGAGTGGTCGTGGGTTATGACGACCGCCGCAACCGAATCCAGATCCACCCCCAGACGGACGCAGCGCTCGCGCAGCCGCCGGCAGCTGAGTCCGCAATCAACGAGAACCACATCGCCGCCCGCCGAAACGGCATAGGCGTTGCCTTTGGAACTGCTGGCAAGCGGAACAACCTTCATGATCAGCGCACGATCAGCCGGCCGAAGCAATAGCCGTAGAACATTCCGATGTTGAGACGCTGCAAGGGACTGCCCTCGTCGCGCGCCGTCGCCGGCCAGAGCTGCGTGACACCTTGCTTGAGCATGAGCCACTGCGGGCGGCGGTCGTCGCGCCCGCCCCAGGCGGCGGCGGAAATCGTGAATGTCACCGTCGTTTTCCCGGCGCGCTTCACAACCGAGCTGGCGACCACCTCGTGGCAGGGCGTCACGCAGTTCCAGCCGCCGGTCGGAATCACCTTGCCGTTGGCGCAGACAATCAGCTGCCGGTACCAGGATACGCCCGCGGCGTCAAGCGTGCAAACGGTGACATTGTCCTTCTTCTCCATCTCGACGTCGAAGGTGTAATCGCCGTTCTCCTCGATACGGACGCGGAAGCGGCCGCCGGGATACCGGACGAAATCTCCGATCTCGCAGGACGGCGCGCCGCGCTCGAACGCCGACTCGGGATATTTCGTGCCGTTGCTGACGGCAGCGGCGATTTCAAGAATCCGCTTGTGCGTTTTCGCAAGTTCGCCGAGCCTCCATTTGAGCTTCGCCGGATGATACTGGTGCGCCTCCGCCTCGGAGTGGAAACCGATGCGCGAATCGTCTTCGGCGATCGGCAGGATCTTGCGCGTAAGCTCCTCCTCGCGCGTCACCGCATCATCCATCCGCCTGAGCGCG
>JAFVZE010000298.1 GCA_017508315.1 Kiritimatiellia bacterium
ACTTGGTCGTCTCGGGGCTCATCGCTGCGATAAGGCCGGAAAGATGCAGCACCTGCACGCCGTCCTTGCCGAAGAGCTTGGCGGTGTCGTAATCCTTCGCGTCGAGCGTCCGGCCCACTTCACCGGCGCGGTCGTTCCACACGCGCGGAGCGCGAAACCCGAAGCCGGAATCGGCGATGTTGAACTGGTGGCGGTATCCCCAGGGTCCGCCCTGCGGCACGTCCGGCCCGACGTAGGCGATGTTGCGCGCGCGCAGCTGCGATTTGATGAACGCGGCCATGGGGCTACCCTCCACAAAGCGCGTCAGGACGAGACACTCGGGCCCGAGCGAGCTCGTCACGTTCAAGACGTTCGTTTCGGCGCTCGTAGCCTGCAGCATGAAGCGGTTGGAGTTGTGGACGGCCATGCGGTCTTCCGGAGTGATGCGAAGTCCCATGCTCGAAACACAGGCGACGGCGTACTTGGCGTTTTTCTTGATCTTCATTTTTTAACTCCTTAATGGACAACTTACCTGACTGCCGCGAAACGGCTTGCGAACTTTTTAACGTAATCATGCCACTCGGCTGCATTGCGCCATTTCCCGGCGCCGCTCCATGAAGCGCCGGCGTAGAAGGTAAATTCTCCCTTGTCCTGCAGAAGCAGCATGCTGCCGGTGTCGTCGAGCTGAAGCGTTCCGCCGCCGGGAAGAACGATCGCCGTCATCACATTGCCGTTCTTGCCGTCGGTCGGTTCGTAATTGGCGATATACCCGAGCGTCGGATCGATTGCGAGCGCGCCGTTGTGCTTGCGCTTGGGCGAGACGTCAAGCCCGGGACCGATAAGCGCGACGGGAAGTTTCCTGCCGTTCGGGCGGACATCAAAGCGGCAGAACGGCAGCCCCTTCTCCATCGTGCCGCGCACGGTGTAGCGGGAATAGCCGAGCTCGAAAACGACTTTGTCTGCGGTTTTCTCCAGCACCTTCTGAGTGCGCCAGTTCCCCTCGTAGAGCCACTTGCCCTTGGCGTCCTTCATGCCGATGCCGCCGACGCCGCGGCCGGTCGAAACCTTGTAGTTGTCGAACCCGACGCCGTTGTTGTCGTGGTAGCTGATCTTTTCCTTAGCACCGCGGATGAGCGCGTCGGCCATCATGATGTCGGGAATAGCCTTGTTGAAGATGTCGAATCCGCTTGAAACAAGCCCTTCACCCTTGGGACGCGGCAGGCTGACTCCGGGGCCGTAGGCGCGCGCTCCGAAATAATCGTTCTCCCAGACGAAATCGTCCATGCGCTCCGGGACGTGCCGCGCATCGACAAACATCTTGTCCTTGGCCGCCTTGCGCGGCGCGACACGAAGGTCACCGTCGACAAGTTCGCCGAAACGCAAAAGCGCTTCAAGAAAATAATAATCGCCGTAATTGAGCGGAGTATCGATCTCGCTGCCTACCGGCTTGGCGCCGACGCCGTGCTTCAGGAGCCATTCGCCGTTTTCGCCCGGCGCGGAGTAATAAGCCGGGGAAGCGAGCGAACGAAGCTGCTTGACGGCAAAATCACGGTACACCTTGGAAAGCGGAGCGGGAACGTATGTGGAGAGTTCAAGAAGACCGGCGGCCATGATCGACGCGGCGGACGAATCGCGCTCTTCGCCGGGCGCGCCGAAATCCCAGTACGGAACACCGTCCTCGGGCATATTCTTGTGGAAAATCGCGAAGTCGGAAACCTTCTTCGCGAAATCGAGATAGGCGCGGTTGCCGGTCTCGCGGTACATCATGGTGTAGCCGTATATCGCCCACGACTGACCGCGCGACCAGGAAGTGCCAACGCACGCGCCCTGTCCGCGGCGCTTCTCCATGATCCAACCGGTCTTCCGGTCGTAGTTGAGCACATGAAACGTTCCGCCCTCGGCGTCGAAATGATTTTTCATCGTCACGTCGGCGTGGGAACGGGCGATGTCGGCAAAGCGGCGGTTGCCGGAATATTTTGTCGCGTTCATCAGAAGCTCAAGGTTCATCATGTTGTCGGGGATGACGAGAAACGTCTTCGTGTCGTCGATCTTACCCCAACTGCGGATGAGTCCGAGATTGTCGTTAAAGCGGCGCGAAAGCGTCTCGGCGGTTTCCACGAGAATCGGGTTGAACTCCTCGGTGTTCAAAAGACGGCGCGCGTTGCCGTAGGAGCAATACATGATAAAGCCGAGATCGTGGTTGGTGTCGGCCGTCGAATTGGTGGCGTTGTTCTTCGTCCAGACAAGCGCCCGGTCACGAAAAAAATCATCGCCCGTCGCCTCGTAGAGATACCACAAGGACCCCGGATAGTGGCCGGAGGTCCACCACAGAACCGAGCGCATGTCGAGACGGTGCTCCTTGGCCTTGAAGCCGTGCGGAACCATAAGACCCTTCTTGGGATCGTTCATCTGCGGCGTCGCCTCCGCGTCGAGAGCCTTGTAGTGCGCGGCGGACTTCTCGAAGATTTCCGCAAGCGAAAGCGCAAGCTCGCGCTCTTCGGCGCTCTTTACGTCCGCGACGCTGAAGCGCCAGCCGATCGTCGCTTCCTTGACCGGCTTGTCGAACACCACCGCGATCCGCTTGGCGGTGCGGCGGCCGGGGTTTTCGATAAGTTCCTCTTCCAAATGCCAATCGCCGCCCTTGACGCCGATTTCAACCTTGACCGTGACCGACCTTTTACCATCCTTGCTCTTCGTCTCCAAGAGAAGCGTTTTGCCGTTTGAGCCCTTCTGAACATCGGCATAGGTGACGATGGCGCTTTCAAAAGGCGCGTTCTTGCGCGAATTGAGCCTGTCGACGAGCGTCAGACGGCTCTTGGCGCGGTTGAAATGGGTTTCGCGAACGATCGCCCCCGGCCAATCCTTGGTACATTCATAAGCGCCGGAAAGATCGATATCGAAACGGTCGGACTTGGCGGAAAATTCGTTTTTAAGAATTTTGCCCCTGTAGTCCGCTCCGCTCTTCTGAAGTTCGCCGGCGATTCTCGGCACCGGGTGGCCGTAGGAATTGAGGACCTTGGAAACGTAACGGTCCTTGGAGAAAGTGCGAGCGGTGTAGACTTCGCCGCCGGGGTCGCCCGCGACTTCGATTCCGTCGGCGACCAGAGTCCAGCTGCCGATGTCGTTATGGTTGTGCAGTTCGGCGTTGTTGCCACCCTTGATCGCGAAGGCGAGGCGCTCCGAGCGGCCTATGTACACCTGGGCGCACGGGAAGAACGTGCGCTCGGCAAGCTTGCCTTCCACGAGCGGAGCGAACTCGGGCCAGAGCTCCGGGCCGATCTTCAAAAGCTTGACCGAAGGCGAACTTGCCCCGCCGTCGGCGAAATTCGGGCAGATGCCGGGAACGAGACGATAGCCGTAGCCGTATTCCATCGCCTCTTTGGCGCGCGGCAGCCGCGAATAATCGACGAATCCGCCGGTCGCGCGCTTGACGGCCAGAACAAGGTCGAGGAAGTGGCCGTAGCCGTAGTTCCAATATCCGCCGCCTTCGGTGCAGTAACCGTCCTCAAGGAAGCTTTCAAGGAAGAACTTCATGCCGCGCTCGGCGCCTTCGACAAACTCGGCGCGTACTTTGGCGTCGGGAATAACGGCAAGCGCCGCGCGAACCACGGCGGAGTGGCATACCGCGTTCCAGTTGGAGCGGCAGAAAAACCACCAGTTGCCGTTGAGCTGCCTCGGATCGGCGGAATCCTTGGCGGTCTTGCGGTAGATGGCGAAGATCCTGCGGTCAAGCTCGGCGCGGACCTTAGCTTCCACATCCGCCGGCAGACGTCCTTTAAGGAGGACGAGCACTCTCGCCAGCGTATGCGACCGGTGCGCAGCGCCGAGATCGATGGTGATACCCGTGCCGTTGAAGTTTATGAGCTTCGTATCGTGCGCCGGCATCGTCCAGCAGCGCTCACTGCAGATGGCGTTGAGATATTCGACGATCTTTTCGAGATACTTGCCCTTGCCTTCCTTGGACTCGGTGGCGGCAAGGCACTCAAGATTTTTCCCGCGCAGGAAATACGGTTTCTCGTACTCGGTACGGTTTCCGTTCTGAGTGAACATGAGATACAGTTTGTCGGCGCAGTCCGGAACCGCCTCTTTAAGAAGCGCGTCGGCGCGTTTGACGTTCGCAGCCGCGTCGATACCATCTTCCGCCCACTGCGGAGCGGACGGAAGTTTGGTTGCGATTTCAGCTATTCTCGCCTGATTCGGAGCGGTAAGCGACGCTACCGCCGCAACGAGGATTGTCGCAAGTATCATTGCCGTTTGTCCTTTACATTTATTTAAGATCGGAAACGGCGATGCCGTCCATATCGTCGAAAACCTGATTTTCGCCGCCCATCGCCCAGCAGAACGTGTAGGCGCGTGTGCCGACGCCCGCATGGATCGACCACATGGGGCTTACCACGACATCGTGATTGTGCATCGCCAGGTGGCGCGTCTCGTCGCCGGGGCCCATGAGATGGAACACCGTGGCATCGGGATCAATGTTGAAATACATGTACATCTCGGTGCGGCGCTCATGAGTGTGGGCGGGCATCGTGTTCCAGTTCGATCCGGGCGCAAGCTCGGTAAAGCCCATTACGAGCTGACAGGAATCGCACTTGCCGGGCAAGATGAACTGGTGGATCGTGCGCACGTTGCAGTCCTCAACCTTGCCGAGATGGCGGTGGTTGGCATCCTCGAATCTGATAAGCTTCGTCGGGTATTCCTTGTGCGCCGGGTAAGAGGCGAGATAGAACTCGGCGCCCTTGCCGGAGAAAAGAACCTTCTTTGCACCCTTGCCGACGTAAAGAACGTCAAGCGGCCTAAGCTCATACTTCTTGCCGTCGACCGTGACTGTCCCCTTCTTGCCGATGTTAAGGACGCCAAGCTCACGGCGTTCGCAGAAGTAGTCGCTGGCGATCTCCTTGCCGGCGGGCATGGCGAGCGGCTTGCCGGCGGGAACCGCGAAACCGGCGATGCCGCGCTCGACCTCGCAGTACATGAGATTAACCTTGCCCTTTTCGTAAAGCTTGGTATTCAAAAACGCCGCGCGCAGTTCCTCGGTGGTCATGCGCTTCATCTCGTTTCTGCCGACGGTATATCTTACTTCCATTGCCGATCTCCTTGGTTGTTTTACTGCCATTCCACAAGCGGAACGGAAAAACTTTTCAATGTTCATTAGGTTTTTGATATGGTATCACAACCAAGCCTTTTGCGTCAATCCAAAAACTTGAGCGTTTTTGGTGAAGGTGAACAGAGTATAAGTTTAACCTTAGGTTTTCAGGGACCGTCCCCCGCGATTTTTCGCTCGCCGCAACGTTCTATATGATATAATTTGCGCCCATCAAGGAGGATTGTCTGAAGCTTAGCACTTCTTGCCGTAAGACAGTCGTTTTACTTTTGAGGAGAGATAAAATATGAATGTGATTATAGAATTCATCAGAGTGTTCTGGAATGTTTTTGCGATGATGGCCCCGTGGCTTATCATCGGGTTCTTCATTGCCGGAATCATAGCTGTATGCCTGCCGCGTGATTTTGTGATGCGTTTCCTCGGCACTTCCGGAGGCATAAAGAGCATAGTCCGCGCCGTCATGATCGGCGTGCCGCTTCCGATTTGCTCCTGCGGAGTGATTCCAATTTCAACAGCCTTGCGCAAAAACGGCGCAAGCAAAGGAGCCACCGCCGGATTTCTCATCTCAACTCCGCAGACAGGTATCGACTCAATTCTGGCGACATACGCGCTCATGGGACCGTTCTTTGCCATTGCACGTCCTATCGCGGCATTCGTGACAGGGCTAGCGGGCGGCTGCGCCGTCCATGCACTTTCAAATAATGATGCGCTGCATAGCGCCACAAACCAGCAATCCGTCCCTCCACCGCGCAATCTCCGCACGATCCTGTGGCAGGGCTACATCCGTCTTTTGGGCGGCGTTGTAAAACCGCTATCCATCGGTCTTGTCATATCGGCGCTCGTTGCGGCATTCGTGCCAGACGACTTCTTCGCCTCCACCTTGGCCGGACGCGATTATCTGGCGATGCCGGTCATGGCGCTCATCGGCTTTCCGATGTACATCTGCTCGACGGCGGCGATTCCGATAGCCGCCGCGCTCATGATGAAAGGTCTCTCCCCCGGAGCGGCGTTCGTATTTCTGATGACGGGACCCGCCGTCAACGCCGTATCGATAGCCACGATCGCCTCTCTCATCGGGAAACGCGCGACGTTCGCGTATGTCGCGGTGATATTCCTCGGCGCCATACTCTCCGGAGCGATCGTGAATCTGCTTTCAGGAAACATCGGAGCGCTCTGCGTCCGGTGCGAAGATTGCACAACGCTTCCGATGTTCAAGCATCTTGCCGGCATCGCGCTGGCGTTCCTTATGGTCAACGCCTATATCCGCGTTCCGAAGATGAAATAACGCCGATCAAGCGCAAAAAACGCCAGCCTTACGCCCGCCCCTTCACTTGAGCGCCGCAACTGCCGCGTAACGTGACTAAAGCCAAAAAATCACTAAAAACCCTAAGGTTTTTGGGGCCCGTCCCCGCTAATTTCGCCATCATGGCGGCCACAATGCTGGTTGGGTGACGCTTGGCGCGGCAGTTGTCGGCGGGCTCGTCGGAGGCCTTCTGGGCGCTTGTCAGTGATTACCTAAAGCCTCATGCAGCAAAAGCAAGTATTCCGCTCGAGGTATTTCCTTCGCGCCAAATCTCGCAAGATGGTCTGTATGAACTTGGCAATCAATCCAAGGCAGACCATTCTCAAACATAATCCCTGCGAAATGCGCGAAGGCACACTTACTCGCATCTGACACGCGGGCGAACATAGACTCGCCAAAGAAGCACGAGCCTAATGCAACACCATAAAAGCCGCCAACGAGCTTATCGTCCTGCCAAGCCTCAAAAGAGTGCGCGAAACCAAGGCGATTAAGCTCACAGTACCCCTTTTCAAGATCATCTGTTATCCATGTTCCATCCTGCCCGGGTCGTGGCACAATAGAACACTCGTGGATAACTTCTGGAAACGCCGTATTAACACGATAATCAAAGAGACCTTTCCTAAGCGTTTTCTTCAATGACTTCGGAACACGAAAATCTTCAGCCTTCAAAACAAAACGAGGATCGGGAGAGAACCATGTAATCGGTCGACCTTCAGCGACTGGCCACGGGAATATCCCGCTTGAGTATGCGTTAAGCAACCTCTTCGGGTTGTAATCGCCTCCTACCGCAAGAAGACCATCATACTCGTCATCCGCCTCTTCTGGAGACGGAAAATCAAACGATTGATCGTCAAGACGATAGACTGACATAACAAAACCTCGTCACACACCCCTTTTAACT
>JAFVZE010000035.1 GCA_017508315.1 Kiritimatiellia bacterium
ATGTCAAGAGACGACTGCCAGCCGTACTACCAGCATCCGGTGGTCGCTGAGCATAAGTTCGTCGTCCGCGGTTTCGACGCCGCAGATCGAAAGCCCCCGCACCAGCACGTTGTCGATGGCGGGCGTTATCGTCATGCGCCGCCGGCGGTGCGTATTGAACACTCCGAATCTGCCGCCGTTCGCCGGTTCCAGTCCGATTTTCCTAAACACCGCGAATTCGTTCAGATCATCGACATTGAAATCGCCGGAAAGAATCACGCGCCCGCGTCCGGACACCGCCTCGGCAAGTTCAGCGATCTGCCGCATGCGTTCTTCACGCGACAGATCAAGATGCGTCTCGACGATCGTCAGCGGCTCTCCGCCGGCAACCGTCTCGGCGATCGCGTAATAGGTCGGCTGTTTACGTTTTGAATAATCGACGGACCGCATTTCACCGAGAGCGGTGCGCGAGGCGATCGCGTTGCACTGAAAACCGTCGGCAGGACCGACAGCGAACGCCGGATAATCGCCGAAAAGCGCCTCGCGCGTCCGCGTGCCGCCGGCGTCGAATCTGGCGGAATACTCGCAAAGTCCAAGCGCGTCGGGTCGAATGCGCTCCAGCAGCGCACGGTACGCTTTCAGGCGTTCTGCCCCGTCCGCCGCGGAAATCGCGCTCGATGTCGCCTTGCCGTGCGCGAAATGTCCGAGATTCCACTGTGCGAAGGTGAAGGTATCGTCCGAACGGCCGACGGCCGAGCACCTTTTCTTCGGGCGTTTGAAATCATGCCGTTCCTCATAACCGGTTTTCAGATCTTTGCGCAAAAGCGAAATTCGATCGCCATCAAGCTCGAGAATCGAAACTTCATACCCTCCCTTCGCTTCCGGCGGTCCGACATAGCAGCTGCCCGCGCCCGCGGCGGTGAAGTCGCCGTGCCAAAGCCCGTTCGGTTCGCTGAAAGCCGTATGCGAATGACCGGAGAAGGAAATCGCGTTCGGAAACATTCTCAGATAGCAGGCGCCTTTTCCGGCGTCCGCCATCCAGCTGCCGGGAGATGCGTTGTACACGGTTCCGGCCATATGCCGGTGCTGAACGACGACGATCGGGCGGTCCGTGCGCCGCAATTCCGGACGCTCCGACATGAACCGTTCCAATTCATCCTCATGCTTCCAGTCGATGACGACCACCGGCACGCCGCGCACCTCGTGCACATGGATTCCGGCGCCCTTGCCGAGCGGCGAAGACGACAGCAGAAGTCCGGCGTCGCGGCGGCGAACCTCGTCGGACATCTTGTTCGTGTCGGACAGATCGCGGTTGCCGAGCGCGGCTATGAACTTTACGGATTTCGGCATCACCGAATCCATGACGCGGCGGAAAGCCGCATATTCGCGGCGGTAGCCGAGATTGGTGACGTCTCCGCAGTGCAAGAGCGCATCGACGTTCTCGTCCGCAAAAAAACGGAGCGCCCGACGCAGTTCCGCGGCGCTCGGTTCGTCCGTGACGTGCGTATCCGAGATGACCCCGAAACGGACGGTCGGCGATTTCCGCGGATTCGTCACGCATCCCAGAGACAGTGCCGCAACCGACGCGCAGGCGCCAAGACCGACGAACTGCCGTCTGTTGATCCCTTTTTTCATATCATCTGCTCTTCCGCGCACCCATGATTTCACCGAACTTTTTGAGTTTGCCGTAGTCCGAACTCCATGTCGTGTACATGAAGCCACGGCATTGGGGAATTCCGCCGAGCATCGATTTCCATTTCTCAATGGCGGCCTCTCCGGTAAAGTCGGTGCACACGCTCCCCATTATATCAAATCCCCGTTCCGTGAAAAACGCCGCCGACTTTTCGGCCATGCGCCGCCACCACAGAACCATCACGATGTCCTTAGGAATCAGATCCCACACTCCGCGGAAAGTGCCTTTGCATCCGAGATATCTGTCTTTGGCGTTGTGGTTCGGATCGAACATGTCGCTCCAGGCGTATATTTGCGCATCGGGATTGTCCGCCTTGATTATACCGTGCATTTTCGTCACGGCCTCGCCGAAGATATGCGCCATATCCGTCTGCCGCGCTTCGCACAGAGGACACGTCCCTCCGTTGCGCAGTTCATCGAGCGAAAGAAACCATTTCTTCGGCCGGACGTTGTCGTTGACCCATTTCGACGCGCGTTTGAAGCAATCGTAGAGTTTCGGATCGCTGAGGCAGGTTGAAAGCTGCATCTTAGGACCGGCGCGCCCCCAGACATAGGCGTCAAGCAGCAGCTTTTCTCCATCCTTAATTGCGCTGCCCTGCAGACGATCGAATTTAATCTCCTCCGATCTCGGCTGCTTCCTGACGGAAAAATCCACACCTATGCGATATTCCTTTCCGGTTACGGCATTGCGCAGCGAAAGCGGCGTTCCCTTGCGGCACGAAAGTGAGCGAATACCTGTTTCCTCGACCGTTATGTCGTCAACCCAGAAGCGGCCGCTCTTTGCGCCCCATGTTCCGCAGAAAACATTGACAAGGGTGGCCTTTTCCGATTGAAAATCAACAGACACCTTGCGCCAACCCTCGGCGACATCGAGCCGGTTGATCTCACGCTGGCCGGCATTCGTTCCGTCATCGCGGTTGACCACGATATTGAGCGCCTCGTAAACCGGTTTGAGATTCTCCGCCCGGAAATACGCGGTAAGGCGGTAGCGGCGGCCGGGGATGACGCCGACTGTCGCGGCGATGCGCCCATGTCCGTACTTGTCTTTACCCGGTCCCGGTTCGACACGAAGCGATGCTTTGCCGGAATGACATATTTCCGTATCCACGAACGACTGAACGCCGGGGCCGTCCGTATACCATCCGTCAAACGTATTCGATTTCAGATCATACCGCTCGAGATCGCCGTTGAAGACCCGCACCGGTTCTTTCA
>JAFVZE010000299.1 GCA_017508315.1 Kiritimatiellia bacterium
CGCTTTTTCTGAGGATTGCCCTGTCGTCAAAACACATGCCTTGATGCGGTAGGAGGTTGTCAGGCATTGTAAACCATGCGGTATATTCTGAACCATACGGTATATTCTGAAAGTAAACGCACGTCCCCTCCCCGGGGAGGGTAGGAGAGGAAATCACCCTCTCATCAGTCTAAGCCAATAATTACGAGGACTAAACGAACGAATTACGTTCGTTTACTTTTGGAAGTCACAGCGGCTTTTCTGTCAAAAAATGCACAACATTGAAAATGGCGGCCAGGTTATGGTACAATACGGGGAATCATGCCGATGTTTGTACATAAAGACCGCAAATCGCTTTTCCGCCAGTTTTTGGCCGGAATGTACGATGCGGTGGTCATAACCGATCCCAACGGCCATATCATCGAAATCAATCCCCGCGCCGTCGAGCATTTCGGATATGAATCCGACGAGGTGGTGGACAAGCCGATTTCGTTTTACATTCCGGGACTGACCGCGGCGGTCGTCCAGCGGGTGCGCAACGGGCTGAAAGACGACCGGCACATGGTGATCGATGCCGGGGGAAAACGCAAAGACGGCGGCAGAATCGCCTGCGAAGTCATGGTTTCGGTCGTCGATCTCGCAAATCCGGGCGATCTGGTTTTCACCATCCGCAACGTCGAGAAGCGGCGCAACGCGATGAACGTCTATCGCGCCAAGGCCAATGCGTTCCATGCCGCGCCCTGCGGTCTCTGCATCTGCGATGCCGAGGGCCGGGTGCGCGAAAACAACGCCGCCTTCCGTGGACTTTTTTCGCTTGCCGACGACGATGCCGCCCGCCGTCAGACGTTCGCCGGGCTTCTGGGGGACGGTGCGATGGCGCGGGAGTTTGTTTCCGCGCTTGCAGGTGAAACGGTTTCGGCCAGAACTTCGACGGCGAACGGAGACGTTTTGCAGGTCAGGCTTTCGCCCAACAACCACGGTCGGCACAACTATGGCGTGGTGTGCAGTTTTCTGAAGGTCTGAAGTCATGCGCAGTGCGCCCAAACATTCCGCCGGCATCGTCTCTTTGGCGGTCAACCGTCCCGATCCCAAGGTGCTGCAGGATTTCCTCGCGCTGAAATTTTCGCTTTCGCGGCGGACGGCCAAGGCGGTTGTCGACGGACGCAGCGTGTGGGTCAACCGCAAGTGCGTGTGGATCGCCCGTTTCGCCCTGAAGACCGGCGATGTGGTGGAAATCTCCGATGCCGTCGTCAAAGGCGCCGTCAAACAGGGGAGGATCGCCTCTGCCGCCGGCAGAGAGGTTCAGGAGAGTCGCAAGCGGCATGTGCGGGTGCTGTGGCAGGATGATTTCTATCTGGTCTGCGACAAGCCTGCCGGGCTCGTATCCTGCGACGATCCGAAATCGGTGGAGTCGATTCTCCGCGAGCAGGAGCGGATTCCGACGCTGGAGGCGGTCCACCGGCTCGACCGCGACACGACCGGCTGTCTGATGTTCGCGAAAAACCACGCCTCGCTGACGGCGGCCGTTGAGGTGTTCAAAACGCATAAAGTGTCCAAGACCTACCATGCGGTGGTCGCGGGAAAGTTTCCCTACGCGCACCAGATCATCGACGATCCGATCGACAGGCAGCCGGCGTTGTCGAAAGTGAACCGCGAAGCTTTTGCGGAGGAAGCTTCCTTTCTCAGGGTGAGGATTGAAACCGGGCGCACCAACCAGATACGGCGTCATCTTGCGGGGATCCGCTTCCCGATCGTCGGCGACAGGGTGTTCGGACTTAAGAGCGCGCGCGACGTGAGGCTTATGCGCGTTCCGCGCCAGATGCTGCACGCTTCGACGCTCGCGATGCCGCATCCGGCGGAGAAACGACTGGAGATCAAGGTGCATTCTCCGCTGCCCGCGGACTTCCGCGGCGCGTTGAAGCTTTTCGGCATGGGGAAATAGGCGTCTGTCGCCGGCCGGAGCGCGCCATCGTTGACTGAAGCATAAGGAATGGAAAAAAACAAATCGATCGACACCGGCGGCAAGAGGCTGTTTGCGCTCGATCTCCTGCGGGGGCTCGATATTTTTGCTTTGACGGTTCTGATGCGCCTTTACTGGGCGGCGAACCGGACGTTTGAACTGCCGCAGTGGCTGAAGGTGCAGTTTTCCCATGTCTGGGCGACGCCGGGGCTCGTGGATTTCGCCCAGCCGCTCTTTCTTTTCGTCTGCGGCGCCGCTGTTCCGTTCGCCGTACCGAAGCGCCTGAGCGCGGACGGAAGAGCGACTGCGCGGTACTGGAAGCATGTCGCGTATCGGGTGGCGATGCTGTGGGTTTCCGGAATGATCATTCAAGGTCAGCTTCTGTCGTTCGACATTTCGAAAATGCATCCGTACAACAATACGCTGCAAACCATCGCCGTAGGATATCTTGCCGCCGCGCTCACGATGCTGGTGCGCTCCGCGGCGGTGCGCATCGCCGTTCCCGTCGCGCTGGCGGCGGTGTACGGAGGATCGCTTTGGATCTGCGGCGACTGGACGGCGGAGGGGAATCTGGCCAGACTCGTGGACGAGCGGGTGTTCGCGGCGATCGGCTGCAGGGCTAAATCGTTCACCTACGTCGCAACTTCGCTCGTGTGGGCGGCGATCGGGATCGCGGGAATGCACGCCGCGCTCATTCTTAAATCGGAGCGCGGGCAATGGGCGAAGGTCAAGATTCTTTCGGCGACGGGAGTCGCGCTGTGCGTCGCGGGCGCGGCGGTTCTGCCGTGGGTGCCGCCGATCCGCCACATCTATTCGCTCAGTTTCTCGCTGATTTCAACCGGACTTTCGTTTTTGCTTCTGGCGTTTTTGTATGTCGTGACCGATATCAAGGGGTACCGTTCGCACTGGGGGTATTTTCTGCTGTTCGGAGAATTCGCGTTTCTTTCGTGGTGGCTTCACACTTTCTTCGGTCCGGCGCTGCTGAAGACGGCGGAGCTGTGTCTGACGGGCGTCCCGCATCTCATGGGTACGGATAGATATATGCCGCTGATCAACGAGCTCGGGCTTGTTGCGGTGTTTGCGGGAGTGCTGTACGTCAGAAAGATCATCAATAAATACCGTTGAATTCAACGGCGGGATTTTGATAAAATCCGGAGTATGAAAATACGTACACTGTTCAGAGGGATGCTGGCCGCCGCGTTTTTCGCGGCCGCAGGTTGCAGTTATGTTCAAAAAACGTCAGGTCTTGATCCGGAGCGCGTGGGCGTGTGCAGCTGGAGCTGGCGTCTTCCGATGAAAGATGTCGCCGCGGCGATGGACAACGCCGGCGTCAAGGGCGTGCACCTCGCGCTCGGGCCGTTCATCGCCCCCGACGAGCGCCACGGCGCGGCGGAGTCCGCCGATGCGTGGAATTTCGTCAAGGCGAAGGTCGCGTCCGGGGAATGGAAGGTGATGGGTACCATGGTCGCCACGGTCGGAGAGGATTATTCGACACTGGAGTCCATTCGCAGGACCGGAGGCATCGTTCCCGATCGGCACTGGGAGGCCAACAAGAAGATCGTCTCCAGAGGCGCTCAGCTCACCAAGGAGCTCGGTTGCGGGTATATGTCGCTGCATGCCGGTTTTCTCGACGAGCACGACAAGGTCGCCTATGCGAAGTTTGTCGAGCGCGTCGAGTGGATGCGTGACGAGGCCGCCAAGTACGGCGTGAAAGTCATTTTCGAATCTGGGCAGGAGACCGCCGATGATCTGGCCAAATTCATGAAAGCGGTTCCGGGCGTGGGCATCAACTTCGACCCCGCCAACATGATTCTCTACGGTAAGGGCGAGCCGATCGCCGCCGTGAAGAAGCTTTTTCCGTGGATCGTCCAGGTGCACGTGAAGGATGCGATTGAAACCAAGGTGCCCGGAACCTGGGGCACGGAAGTGCCGTGGGGCGACGGAGAGGTGAACGCGTCAAGGTTTGTCTCGACGCTCGAAAAGCTCGGATACAGAGGATTTTACGTGGTCGAGCGTGAGGCCGGCGACAATCGCGCCGGAGATATCGCTCTTGCAGTGGAAAGGCTGAAAAAATGAAAATGACGAGAAGAGAACTTCTGAAGGCCGGCGCGGCGTTCGGAGCGTTCAACATCATTCCGTCAAAGGTGCTCTGGGGCGCGGGTGCGCCCTCGAACCAGTTGACGCGCGCGCTTATCGGGTACGGCTGTATCGCCCGTGCCGCAAACCACCTCACCGAGAAAGGTTCGCGCCTTGTCGGACTGTGCGACGTATATGACGTCCGCGCCCGGCAGGGTCTCGTCGAGGCCGAGTCTCACGGCTGGGGAAAGATCAGGAACTACCGCAATTTCATCGAGCTTATCAACGATCCGGGCGTCGATATCGTGCACATCTGCACGCCGCCGCACTGGCACGGCGTGCAGAGCGTCATGGCGGCCAAAGCCGGCAAGGACATCTGGTGCGAAAAGCCGATGACCCGCACCGTGGGCGAAGGTAAGCGCGTCGTTGAGGTAGTGAACAAATACCAGCGCGTCTTCCGTCTCAACACCTGGTTCCGCTATCAGTCGAGGTTTTACGGTTTCGGATGCGAAGTGAAGCCTGTAAAGCAGCTCATCGACGCCGGTTTCCTCGGCAAGGGGCCGATTAAATGCGTCTGCGGCATCGGGCAGGGTTTCAGCTGGAAGTTCGCCTGGTCGGGACTCGTCAACCCTCAGCCGCAGCCGGTGCCGAAGGGCTTTGACTGGGATATGTGGCTCGGACCCGCGCCCTGGAAGCCTTACAGCGATCATCGCGCCGGCACTTCATTCCGCGGCTATTGGGATTACGATTCCGGCGGTCTCGGCGACATGGCGCAGCATTATCTCGATCCGATCCAGTATCTTCTGGGCAAGGACGACACGAGTCCGGTGAAAATCGACTACGTCGGAGCCAAGCAGCACCCGGAGGCGGTAGGCCGCTTCGATCGCATAACGCTCGCTTATGCGGATGGAACGGAAGTGATCCTTGACGGCGATGAATCGCTCACTGGAGAGCCGCTGTTCCGCGGAGCCAACGGTGTTTGCATCTACAAGTGCGCCAAGGGGACCAAAGTTCCGCGCATGACCGACGCATCCGGCAAGGAGATGGATGTGGCGTCCATTCTCAAGGATCTGCCCGAGCCGGCGGCGCAGAACGGCGACTTCTTCGAATGCGTGAGAAAGCGCACCAAGCACGCCCTCAACGAAACGAGCGGGTTCCGTTCCTCGACGATGTTCAATCTCGGCATCGTCGCCGAACGTCTCGGCCGCGGTTTCGAGTTCGATCCCGTAAATCTTCGCGCCGTGAACGATCCCGCCGCCGATCGTTTCCTCTACCAGTCCATGCGCGAACCCTGGCGGAAGGAGATGTATTCATGAAAAAGCTTTTGTTTGCGGTGTTGGCCGTTGCCGGTCTGACGGCGATGGCGAAGTATGTCGATCCCAATCCCTACGGCGATTACGGTCCGGCGATGAAACCGGTCGCGGGCAGGCCGATGGCAATCGAATGGCACCTGACCGACCGCGCCGCCATCGACAAGGCGACCTCGCCCGAAGCGCTCGAAGAGATTCTCGACGATGACGACAAGATCGAAGCGTTGCTGGCGAAGATCAGGCCGAACTACGGCACCGATGCTATGGATGCCGTGCGGATCGCGGCGATTTCGCAGTATGTGATGGAAGGCGCGCGCGTCTCCTGGTGGGAGTTCTGGCGCGACGACCTTTCGGACGAGCGCGAAGACTGGGCTAAGGCGCTGTTGAAAGCGGCGGCGTCCGCCAAGGACGATTATGTCGCCGAATACTGCCTTGATCAGCTCCGCTGGTGCGGTCTGCGCTGTCAGATTCCCTGCCTGCGGCGTCTCGCCGACAGATCGAAGTCGAAGGTCGTCAAGGATATGGCCGCGATCGTAATCGATCAGTTGTCCCACGAAAACGCAGACTGAAGTTTTCGTACAGAGACAACGGTCCGAATGCCGCAAATGGGATATCGTCTGTCGATTTTCGCCTTTGCGGCTTTTCTTTCGGGCGGCGCATACGCTGCGCCGCCCGCGGTTTTCCGTTCGGCGGTAAAAGACGCGGCGGTAGCCGTAGAGGGCGGAGGTTCGTCAGGGTGCGGTTTCGTGTGCGACATGGACGGGAGGCGTTATGCCGTCGCGCTCAGGCGGTCGCTCGAAGGTGCGGAGCAGGTGACGATCCGTTTCGCGGACGGAAAAACGTTTAGGCCCGCTGCGGTAGAAGTCGCGGACAGTCATGATGTCGTCCGCTTCGAGGTTCCGTCCAACCGGCCGGCTTTGAAACTCTGCTCGGCCTCTCCGGCGATTCGGCAAAGGCTGCTCTTTTTCGGCAATGAGCGTTTTCGTTCTGCGGAGATGAGAGGAACGGTTGTCGGCGTTGCCGCCGGCAGGATTGAGGTTTCCCTTCGCTTCGCCGCCGGAGATGCGGGGAACGCGGTGTTGGATGAGAAAGGGGATGTTCTCGGCGTTGCGGCTTTCGCCGAAAAAAAGGTCGATCCGGAAAACTGGATAAGGCGCAACGGCCGCCGGGAGGAGGTTCGCAATTTCGCCTTGACTCTTGACGGTGCGGTGTGGCGCAAGACCGATTTAAGGTCGCTCAGGCGGAAGACGGCGCAGAAGGAAAAGAGGGCGCGGCGTGCGGCAGGGGTTCTTGCGCAGACCAGAGCGATCTTCAAAAATCCTCTGATGAGAGTAAATCGCCGTTTAACCGGCGGTGATGCGGAATATTTCGTGAACGGCAATATAATTCTCGCTCTTTCCGACACCAAAGGCGTGAAAAATCCGGTTGTCAGGGTGGCTGTGCTTTTAGGGTGCGGATCGAAGCGGATCGTGTTCGATGCGGTGGCGATCGAGCCCGGCGGAAAGTTTGCCTATGCCGACGTGCCGATTTGGTCGTACGGCGGCGATATCGCGACGAACGGCAGGACGTATCCGCTTGGAGACGGGATGGCGGCCTGCTGCATGGAGGGACTTTCGTATTTTCAACCGGTGTCCGATTTCGGAATACTGCCGGGAAAAGGAAGAAACATCGCGTATTTCGACAAATCGTCATTTCTTTCCGGAGGTTTCAGCATTCCGCGGGGGTCTGTCCCCGCAGGGATGAGTCCGGAAATCGTCGCCTTTCGTTTTGAATGCTGGCAGAACGGAGACTTGGCCGGGTTTTACGATTCTATGCGACCAGATACGCTGGAGAGCAGGAATATCCCGGCCGACTGGTTCGTGATCGGACGGCATCCCGGAAAATTCCAGTATTTGCCGCAATGCCGGTATGTGGAAAAATAGAAGCGATTCCGGCGAGGGGAAAGGTCGGTATCGGTTCGATTTATGGTATAATACCGGGATAATAAAATTTGCAGACAGTTTGCTGAAGAAAAAAGACATGGATAAGCACTACGACGCTAAGGCCGCGGAGGCCAAATGGTATCCCTTCTGGGAGAAGAACGGTTGTTTTCACGACGAACCCGGCGAGGGTACGCCCTACAGCGTGGTCATTCCGCCGCCGAACGTGACGGGTATTCTGCACATGGGGCACGCGCTCAACCAGACGATTCAGGATATTCTCGTGCGCTGGCGGCGCATGCAGGGCCGCAATACCCTGTGGCTTCCCGGTACCGACCACGCCGGCATCGCCACGCAGAACGTGGTCGAAAAAACGCTCAAGAAGGAAGGCAAGCGCCGTCAGGATCTCGGGCGCGAGGCGTTTTTGGAGCGCGTCTGGCAGTGGAAGGAGCAGTACGGCGGCACGATCGTCCATCAGCAGCGCATGCTCGGCAACTCCACCGACTGGGCGCGCGAGCGTTTCACTTTCGACGAAGGATGTTCCAAGGCTGTAGTCAAGGTCTTCAAACGGCTTTTCGACGAAGGGCTTGTCTACAAGGGCAACTACATCGTCAACTGGTGCCCCAGGTGCGGCACGGCGCTCGCCAACGACGAAGTCGAGCACGAGCCCAACCACGGCCATTTCTGGTATGTTCGCTATCCGGTCGTCGGATCCGGGAAGGGTGTCGCCGGCGAGCCTTACGCCGACTATGTGATGGTCGCGACGACGCGCCCCGAAACCCTCCCCGGCGATACGGCCGTCGCCGTCAACCCGAAGGACGAACGCTACGCGCATCTTGTCGGAAAGAACGTGATTCTGCCGCTCACGGGCCGCGAGATTCCCGTCGTCGCCGACGATTACGTCGATCGCGAATTCGGTACGGGCATCGTCAAGATCACTCCCGCGCACGATCCGAACGACTTCCTCGTGGGCAAGCGCCACGGTCTTGAAGAGATCAACATCATGAACGGCGACGGCACGATGAACGAGCTCGCCGGCGAAAAGTATGTCGGCATGGACCGTTTCAAATGCCGCGAGGCGATCGTCGCCGATCTGGAGGCGGGCGGATATCTCGACCACATCGAAGATCTCGACAATCAGGTCGGCCACTGCTACCGCTGCCACGAGGTCGTCGAATCGCGTCTTTCCAAACAGTGGTTCGTGAAGATGAAACCGCTCGCCGAACCGGCCATCGCCGCCGTGAAGTCGGGCGAGGTGAAGTTCGTCCCCGAGCGCTGGTCGAAGATATATTTCAACTGGATGGAGAACATTCAGGACTGGTGCATTTCGCGCCAGCTCTGGTGGGGGCACAGGATTCCGGCATATTATCTGCGCACCGCGGACGGCGGTATCGACGAGGAGTCGGTATTCGTCGCCGAGAGCGCGGAGGAGGCGCTGGAGATGGCGAAGGCGAAGACCGGCAACGCCGCGCTCGCCGCCGCCGATCTCGTTCAGGACGAGGACGTTCTCGATACGTGGTTCAGTTCCTGGCTCTGGCCGTTCTCGACCTTGGGCTGGCCGGAGAAGACGAAGGATCTCGAATACTACTATCCGACGGCTGATCTGGTTACGGCGCAGGACATCATTTTCTTCTGGGTCGCCAGAATGATGATGGCGGGCATCCATTTCATGGGCCGGCCGCCGTTCAGAAACATCGTCATCCACGGTATCGTCCGCGCCGCCGACGGTTCGAAAATGTCGAAGTCAAAGGGCAATTCGCTCGACCCTCTGGAACTCATCGACATGTATTCGGCCGACGCGCTCCGCTTCTCGATCGCGCTTATAACATCGCTCGACTGCGACACCAAGGTCAACAAGGAAAAGTTCGAGATCGGGCGCAACTTCACGACGAAGATATGGAACGCCGCGCGCTTCCTGGAGATGAACACTCCGGCGGAGGGATTCGGTGAAATCGCCGGCGAGCTCACCGCCGACGAGAAGCATATTCTCATGGCGACCGACAAGGCCTGCCGCAGAATGTCGGAGATTCTCGAAAACTACCGCATTCAGGACGGTGCGCTCGCCGTATACGATTTCTTCTGGCGGCAGATCTGCGACTGGTACGTCGAATACGCCAAGGATGCGCCCGACAGGAACCGCGCGTTCGCGATTCTGCGCGACGTCTTCTACAAGGCGCTGAGGCTCCTGCATCCGTATATGCCGTTCGTCACCGAGGAGGTCGCCCATCAGCTCGGCTATCTCAAGGACGGCGAGACGATCATGCGTCAGGAATATCCCGCCGGTTACTCCGAGGCGGAGAAAGCGGCGTGGGGGCTGTCGGACGAGGTGTACGATTTCGTCGAGAGGAAGCGCGAGGCGATTACGGCTCTTCGCGCGCTCAGAGCCGAATACAAGGTGCCCCCGGCGACCTTCGTCAAGGTGACTATCGCAACCGGCGACGAGCGCGCCTCCGGCGAGGTCGAATCGCTCAAAAAAGCGATGCGCGCCGAGACGGTGGAGTTCGCTTCGGCGGACAGCGATCTTGCGATGCCCTCGAAGCTTACGGCGTTCGGTACGGTATACTTAAGCCTTGAAGGTCTTGTCGACAAGGCGGCGGAGTCGAAGCGCATCGCCGGAGAGCTCGCGAAGCTCGCCGGTTTCATCAGATCGTCAGAGGCGAAGCTCGCCAACAAGGCGTTCGTCGATCACGCTCCGGCGGCGATCGTCGAAGAGGCGCGGCGCAAGCTTGAGGAGAACCGCGCCAAGGTCGCCCAGCTTGAGAAACTCGCGAAACTTTTCGCCTGAAAATTAAGGAGTTGCGATGAACGGCGGTTGGATTGATCTTCAGATAAACGGATACGGCGGGGTCAACTTCAACGCGCCGGGATTGACCGTCGAGGCGGTGAAGGAGGTTACCGAGCGTCTTGAGCGCGACGGAACCTCCGGCTATCTGCCCACGCTCGTCACGCTCGATCCGGAGCTTCTCATCGGATCTGTGCGCACGATCGTGGCGGCGCGAAAAAAATACGCCGTCTGCGAGCGCAACATTCTCGGTTTTTTCTTCGAAGGACCGTTCATCTCCGGTGAGCCGGGCGCCGTCGGCGCACATGCGCCGGAGTGGGTCGCCGAGCCTTCGAAGGAGCTTTTCGGGCGCTTTCAGGACGCCGCCGAAGGTTTGGTAAGGATGGTCAACGTCGCGGCGGAAAAGCCGGGAATGCCCGAGTTCGTGAAATACCTCTCCGAAAGCGGGGTGACCGTTACGATGGGGCATCAGATGGCGAAATCCCCGGCCGATGTGGAATCCTGCATTCAGGCGGGGGCCAAGGCCTTCACTCATCTCGGCAACGGTCTGCCCAACGAGATCAACCGCCACGAGAACGCGATTTTTACGGCGCTTGCCGACGACCGCGTGAGCGTGATGTTCATCCCCGACGGCTTCCATCTGCCCGATACTCTGCTCAAGATTTATCTCAGGGCCGTTCCCTTGAAGCGGCTTGTCGCGGTTTCCGATTCGCAGTACCCGGCCGGGATGCCGCCGGGCGTTTATCCAGTGGGCGGACTGGACGCCGTGCTGGAGCCGAGCGGACTTTTGTGGTATCCGCCGCGCAAGTGTCTTGTCGGGGCGACGATGCCGATCGCAAAGACAATGGAAATTCTTTCGGAACGCGTCGGCGCCACGCCGGAGGAGTGCCGCGCGATCGGGCGCGACAATCCGCTCGCGCTCATCGGAATGTAAAACACGGGAGAGATGTTATGATTCAGAAAAGTCTCGCGCTCGCCGATTACGCCGTCATCGTCGCGTTTTTCGCGGTGATGATCGGGGTCGGGGTGTATTACAGCCGCAGGTCGAAGTCTTCCGACCAGTTTTTCGGCAACGACAAAACCGTTCCCTGGTGGCTTTCCGGCGTGAGCTTTTACATGAACAGCTTTTCGGCGCTCGCCTTCGTCATGTATTCGGCGCTCGCCTACAAGTTCGGCTGGGTGCCGGTTACCGTGAGCTGGCTTTCGGTGCCGGCGGTTCTTTTGGGGGCGTGGTTTCTCGCTGTGCGGTGGCGGAGAGCGGCGAAGGGCAGCCCCATCGACTACATCGCCTCGCGCTATACCCCGGGGATGTGCCGCACGCTCGCGATTCTCGGGCTCCCCATGCAGCTTCTCGACAATGCCCTCAAGCTTCTGGCGATCGGCACCGTGGTAGGCGTGGGGATGGGATTTCCGCTTTTCTGGTCGATCTGCCTTTCCGGTGTCATCATTGTTCTCTACACTTTTCTGGGCGGACTCAAGGCGACGCTCACCTGCGACTTCATTCAGTTCCTGATCATTCTCGCGGTAGTCTTCACTCTGCCGTTCATGTGCCTCGAACGGCTGGCCGATTCCGGCGGCGGCGAAGGGCTCATGTTCGGAATGAAGACTTTCTTTGAAAAGGTGCCGGTCGGATTTTTCGATTTCACCGCCGGAAAGTACACCTGGGTGTATATGCTCGTATTTTTCTGCGCGGTAGGCTCCACGCTCTCGACCAACTGGTCGCTCGTGCAGCGTTACTATTCAACCAAGAGCGAGCGCGACGCGAAGAAGATGGCGTATCTCGTCGCGGCGCTGCTTTTCGTCGGCCCGCCGCTGTTTTTCTTTCCGGCGATGGCGGCGCGGATTTTCATCCCGGACATTCCCGAAGCGGAGATGAACGGCGTTTACGCGATCGTGTGCAAATCGGTTCTCCCCGTCGGCATGGTCGGCATGGTCATCGCCGCGATGTTCTCGGCGACCATGAGTTCGCTCGCCGGCAACTTCAACGCCGTCGCGGCGGTCATCGTCAATGAGCTGTACCTCAAACTCGACCGCACGGCAAGCGCGGCGCGTCGTATGATCGCCGCGCGTCTCGCGACGATTCTGACCGGCGGCGCGGTGGTGGCGCTCACGTTCGTCATGCAGTACGCGCAGGGGGCGGACGATCTTTTCAATCTTTCCAACAAGGTCTTCGGCGTGTTTCTGCCGCCCATCGCGATTCCGATGCTCGCGGGCATCTTCGTTCGCCGGCTTTCCAGACGCTCGGGGATGGTCGCTCTCGTCGGCGGTATAGCCGTCGGGCTTTGCGTGTTCTTCATCGGCGGGATCAGGGAGTATTCGTATCTGCGCGAGATGATCTGGGTGTTTCCGATAACCGCGGCGTCGACGGCCGTTTTGCTCGTTGCCGGAACGAAAATCTTCCCGGACAAGGACGATGAGCGCGCCGAGGTCGACGGATTTTTCGACCGGATCGAAGGAAAGGCGGGAAAGTGATGGCAAATGTGATTGCGGTCGACGGCCCTTCGGGGGCCGGCAAGTCGTCGGTGTCGAGGATCGTCGGCAAGCGCTTGGGATATTTGCATGTCGACTCCGGGGCGCTGTACCGGATAATGACATGGCGGTGCCTTGAGTGCGGTGTCGATACGGACGATGAAGCGGCGGTTGCCGCTTTCGCCGGCGGGGTGGAGATCGAATGCCGCGTCGAGGACGGGCACATCGCCTACTATGTCGGCGGCGAGGCTCCCGGCGAGAGGATCCGCACTCCGCAGATCAACGCCCACGCCTCGAAAGTCGCCAAAGTCAAGGAGGTGCGCGACTGCATAACCGCACTCCTGCGCGGCATGTCCGGGTACGGCAATCTGATAATCGAAGGCCGCGACATCACTTCGGCGGTTTTCCCGGATTCGCCGGCCCGGTTCTATCTGACAGCTTCCGCCGAGGCGCGGGCGCGCCGCCGCCGGAAGGAAGAAGTGGAAAAAGGCATCGCCAACCAGAGCGAAGAGGCCGTCAAAGCGTCGCTTCTGGCGCGCGACGCCATCGATTCGACGCGCAAGCACGCGCCGCTTGTGAAGGTCGACGGGGTCGTGGAGATCGATTCGAGCGACATGACGCTCGAAGAGGTCGTTCAGGCGGTGGTGGACGCGCTTCCCGAAGGCTGGAAGGCGGCGGAGTAGGCGGCGATGGACTGGTGCAGCGAAACCGCCGATGGCGTTGTTTTGAGCGTCAGAGCCAAGCCGCGTTCTTCCCGTGCGGGCATCGACGGCTTTATGGGCGATGCGCTCGTGGTGCGAATCCGCTGCGCACCGGTCGACGGCAAGGCCAACAAGGAGCTCGTCGAGACTTTGGCCGATGAATTTTCGGTTCCCAAATCAAGGGTCGAGTTCAGGTCCGGTGAATCTTCGAAATCCAAGCGCATATTGCTCAAGGGGGTGGATCTTGCGGTGGTCAAAGCCAAAATCGGAATGTGATGTCGCCGAGGTGCGGCTTCCGAGATTCGTAGTCACCGCCGGTCCCACGCGCGAACATCTCGATCCGGTGCGCTTCCTCTCCAACCCGAGCACCGGCAAGATGGGTTTCGCCGTCGCGGCGGAGGCCGCCGGGCGCGGATGCGAGACGATTCTGGTTTCGGGACCGGTCGCGCTGAAAACTCCGGCGGGGGTAAAGCGCGTCGATGTCGTTTCCGCCCGCGAAATGTGCGCGGCGGTCAAGGAGGCCGTGAAGGGCGCTCCGGCGGTGCTCGTCGCGACGGCGGCGGTCGCGGACTGGCGGCCGGCAGAATGCGCGGGGCGGAAACTCAAGAAAAGGGAAATGTCCGGCACGCTCCGGCTCGTGCGCAATCCCGACATCCTCAAGACGGTAAAAGGAGTGCGCAAGATCGGTTTTGCCGCGGAGACCGGTGCGCCGGAGCGCGAGGCGGCGCGCAAGTGCCGGGAAAAGAAGCTGGAGTTCGTCGTCGCCAACGACGTGACCGAAAAAGGGGCTGGCTTCGGGTGCGACACCAACCGCGTGAAGTTCGTGTTCCCGGACGGCGGCGTCAGGGAGTTTCCGCTCATGAGCAAGCGTCTTGTCGCCAGAAGGATCGTCGATGAAGTGCTTCGTGCTTAACGGCTGGGCGGCGAGCGAGCGGGCGTGGGATCTCTGCAAATTCGGCCGCGACCGGATTTTCTCCTACATCGAGCAGCTTGACGGGCTTGCGGAAAAGGAACTCACCGCCTGCGAGGGCGCGGTTCTGGTGGGCTGGTCGATGGGCGGTTCGACCGCGCTGCGCCTTGCGCTGGATCATCCCGGCAAAATCCGGGGACTCGTGCTGGTCGCGGCCACTCCCAGAATGATGGAGGAGCGCGAAAGCGGCTGGAAGGGAATGTCGATGCGGCGTCTGGAAGCGTTGCGCCGCGGAGTGGAACTGACGCACGGAGAGGGGTTTTTCGGAACTCCCGAGGGACGGCCGAACCCGTACATGGCCGACTGCGACGAGAACCTCCGCCGCGGCCTTAAATATCTTTATGAAACCGATCTGCGCGACCGGCTGACGGCGGTCGCGCCGTTGGACATCCCGGCGGCGATATTTCAGGCCGAGCGCGACGGGATAGTGCGCGCGTCGAACGCGGAATTTCTCGCCGGATTGTTTTCGGGACGCGAACTTGTAACGGTTCCGGGAGCAGAGCATGCTCTGCCGGTCGAGATTCCCGGACTCATCGACGAGGCGGTGGCGAAGATAAAAGCCGAAATTTCCGAATTTGATATAATATCCGCCAAATGAATGTCGTATCGTTAGTAGGACGCCCCAACACCGGCAAGAGCGCGCTTTTCAACCGTATCGCGAAAAAGCGCGTGGCTATAGTGTTTGATCAGCCCGGAGTCACCCGCGATCGTGTCACCCGCGAAGTCGAGATGTCGGGGCGCAAGGTTATGCTCGTCGACACCGGCGGCATCGCTTTCGACAAACGGGTCACCCGCGATCCGCTTGATGAGGAGACGCGCAACCAGGCCGCGCTCGCGGTGGAGGATTCGGCCGTCTGCGTGATCGTGGTGGACGCCAGAGAGGGCATAACGCCGCTCGACAGCGAAGTCATAAAGCGTGTGCGGGAGTCGGGGGTCGCCTGTATCATCGCGGCGAACAAGTGCGACAACGCCGGGGACGACTGGCGGGCCGCGGAGTTCGAGCGCTTCGGACTGCCGGTTTTCGCGACGAGCGCCGAACACGGCCGCGGGGTGGAATCGCTCATCGCCGATGTCGTGTCGAAACTGCCGCCCGCGAAGGAGGACGAATCGAAAAACCGTCCGCTCCGGGTGGCGGTGATCGGCCGGCCGAATGCGGGAAAATCCTCCTACATCAACCGTCTTCTCAATGCGCCGAGGGTGATAGTCTCCGAGATCGCCGGCACCACCCGCGATGCGGTCGAGGTTCCGTTCTCCATCGGTTCGGGGCCGGAGGCCCGGCACTACATGCTGGTGGACACCGCCGGCATGAAACAGCACACGAAGATGTCGAAGACCTCCGTCGACAATTTCTCGCTTTTCCGCAGCGAACAGGCCATCGCCGAGGCGGATGTCGTCCTGCTGCTGCTGGATGCCAAGATGGGGCCTACGATGCAGGACAAGCGCATCGCCGGGAAAGTTCTGGAATCCCATCGCGCCTGCGTAATCCTCTGCCAGAAATGGGACCTCGCCCAGGAAGACGGCATGACCGAGACGAAGGCGCTGCCGGCGCTCCGGCAGATGATGCCGTTTCTCAATTTCGCGCCGGTCGTGTTCTGTTCCAACAAGTCCGGTTACAACATCCGCAAGACCGTCAGCGCCATCGACCGTGCGGCGGCGAGCGCGGGGATGCGCCTGCCCACGGGAATGCTGAACCGGGTGCTCGTGTCGGCGGCGAAAAAGACGCTCTCGCCGATGATAAAAGGCAGGCGGCTGAAAATATACTACGGTCTTCAGGTTTCAACCAATCCGCAGACGATCCGGCTGTTCGTCAACGATCCCAAACTGGTCACCCCGGCGTATCTGTCGTTTCTGGAAAAGAACATCCGTGCGCGTTTCGGACTCGAGGGGGCGCCGCTGAGAATATTCCTGAAGGCCCGTTCGCGCAACTCGTCGGGTTCGGATCCTCAAGCCTGACAATACGCCGCTCGACGTTTAAGCGCATTCAACGGCGCGGTTTTGGTATAATACGCCGTATGAAACTGATTGACGAACTGAAGGCGCGCGGACTTGTCGAGGCGCTTACCGATCCTGAAATCGAAAAGGCTCTTGAAAAGCCGATCACCGTGTATTGCGGATTCGATCCGTCCGCCCGTTCGCTGCAGGCGGGGAATCTGGTGTCCATCATGGTGCTGCGCCGTTTCCAGCAGGCCGGGCACAAGGTCATCGCCCTTGTCGGCGGCGCCACCGGACTTATCGGCGACCCCTCCGGCAAATCGGCCGAGCGCAACATGCTCACGGTCGAACAGGTCGAGCAGAACAAGCGCGGCATCCGCGACAATCTTGCGCGCATCCTCGATTTCGACGGCCCCAACGCCGCGATCATGGTCGACAACTACGACTGGTACAAGGCGACGAGCGCCATCGAATTCCTGCGCGACATCGCCATCAATTTCCGGGTGCCGCAGATGCTCGCCAAGGAGTCGGTCAAGAAACGGCTCGAAGCTTCCGAAGGCGCGTTGACCTTCACCGAATTTTCCTATCAGATTCTGCAGGGCAACGATTTCCTGCATCTTTTCGACAATTACGGCTGCCGGCTCGAGGTGGGCGGTGCCGATCAGTGGGGCAACATCACCGCCGGCACCGATCTCGTGCACCGCATGCGCGGAAAGACGGCCTACGGGCTTACGTTCCCGCTGCTTCTGGATTCCGCCGGACGCAAATTCGGCAAATCCGAGGGCAATGCGCTTTTCATGAACGCCGAAATGACGAGCGTTTTCGACTGGTACCAGTATTTTCTGCGTGCCGCCGACGAGGACGCCGTCCGCTATCTGAAGGTGTTTTCCATGAAGTCGCTCGAAGAGATCGCCGAACTTGAAGCCCGGATGAAGGCGAATCCCGAAGCGCGCCTTCCGCAGAAGGCGCTCGCCGAGGAACTGACTCTGCTCGTGCACGGCGAAGAGGGTCTTCGCAAGGCGCAGGAGTCGACCGCCGCGCTTTTCGGCGGCGGTTCCGGCGGCGGCCCCAAGAGCGCGGCCGATCTTGAGCGGATCTTCGCCAATGTTCCGAACGCGGAGCTGGAGAAGTCGGAAGTCGTCGGCAAGAGCGTGTTCGCGGTCGCGGCGGCGGCGGGGATGTTCAAATCCAACGGTGAGGCTCGCCGGATGGCGGCGCAGGGAGGCTTGAATCTCAACGACGCCAAGATCGACGAGAAGCGCGTTTTCGGCGAGGACGATCTGGTCGACGGCAAAGTCGCGCTTCTGCGCAGCGGCAAGCGCAATCACTTCCTGCTGAAAATCAAGTGAAGATAATAGAACGATACGTTTTCGGTTCTTTTCTCTCGAGTTCCCTGCTCGCGTTCCTGGTGCTCAGTTTCGTGCTCACCATCGGGCTTCTGGTGCAGATCGTCGGCTACATCCTCGACGGCGTTCCCATGTCGCTCGTCGGGGAGTTCTGCGCCGTGAGCCTGCCGGAGACGCTGCAGTGGTCGATGCCGCTGGCGCTTTTGGTCAGTGCGGTTCTTGTGTTCTCGCGCCTGTCTGCCGACAGCGAGATCTCGGCGATGAGGGCTTGCGGAATCGATCTCGTTTCGATTCTCAAATGGCCCGCGCTTTTGGGACTCGTCTGCACGCTTGCGGGAGTTTTCATCAACAACGAGATCGTTCCCCGCGGTCACGAGGTCCGCCGCAGTCTCAAGGCCAAGGTTTCGGTCGGGACCGGTCTCGAACTGCTCGAGCCCGGACGGGTCATCGACGATTTCCCGAAGGTGAAAATCTATTTCGGATCCAAGGAGGGCAATTGGCTGCACGATCTTGTCGTCATCGATTATTCCAACCCCAAGATTGACCGGATGATCACCGCCTCCAAGGCGCTCGTGGTTCAGGAGGGGTGCGATGTCGCTCTTGACCTGTATCAGATGACAGTCGATCCCGTCGACGAGAACCACCCCACGATGGCCAGAGCCAACCGATTCCGTTATTGCATCAGGGATGCGATCAAGGAGTCCAAATATTCCAAGAAGACCAAGGATCTGCGCACCTTCGAACTGCTCGGAAGCATTGACGACATGGAGCGGATGGTCGACCGCATTCCCAAAAACGCCGGCACCGAAAAACAGATCAAAAACCTGAGGCAGGAGATCTCCAGATCAAAAGTCGAATTTTCCAAACGCATGGTATTTGCCCTGGCGTCGCTGTGTTTCGTGCTTGTCGGCGTGCCGCTCGGCATCAAAGCCCAGCGCAAAGAGAGTTCGGTCGGCATGGCCATTTCGCTCTGTATCGCGCTCGGCTACTACATGATTGTCATGCTCATGCTCAGCATGCACAAAAATTACGCCGTCCATCCCCATCTGATGATATTTCTGCCGGTGGTGTTCTGCATGTTCGCGGCGGCGTATCTGATCCGCAAACATCTTTGACGCAAAAGGGGTTAATGCAATGGCCAAAATCCATCCTACCGCGATTGTTGAAGACGGCGCTGAACTCGGCGCCGATGTTGAAATCGGTCCGTACGCGCACATCGGACCGAACGTGTCGCTCGGCGACGGCGTGAGCGTCGCCCAGGGAGCGATAATCGACGGTCACACCACCGTCGGCGCACGGTGCCAGATATTCCCTTATGCGCTTATCGGAATGAAGACGCAGGATCTGAAGTACCGCGAAGGGTCGGTAAGCTATGTCGAGATCGGCGAACGCACGGTGATCCGCGAATTCGCCACCATCCATCTCGGCACCGCCGACGGCGAAAAGACGGTGATCGGCGACGACTGCCTTTTCATGGCCTACTGCCACGCCGCGCACGGCGTCATCCTCGGCAATCACGTGATCTGCTCGAATTCGGTGCAGCTCGCCGGCGACGTGCATCTCCAGGATTACGCGATCGTCGGCGGGTGTTCGGCTTCGCACCAGTTCTGCACCGTCGGCAAGCACGCGATGGTCGGCGGCATGACGAAGATCCGCCAGGACGTTCCGCCGTTCATGCTCTGCGACATGGTAGAGGGCGCGATGAAGGTGATCGGCGTCAACGTCGTGGGGCTGACCCGCCGCGGATTTCCGAAGGACACCATTCTCGCGCTCAAGGACGCCCACCGCTTCATCTACCGCGAACACCTCAACCGTTCGCAGGCGCTCGAGCGCGTCGAGCACGATGTCGAGCCGGTTCCGGAAATCGCCGAACTCGTGGCTTTCTACCGCAATTCCCAGCGGGGGGTGGCGTGATCGACTTCAACGGAGCGGTTTTCGATTCCCGCAAGGTTCGTCCGGGAATGCTTTTCATCGCGCTCAAAGGCGAGCGTGCCGACGGACATGATTACATCGGGCAGGCGCTGTCCAACGGAGCGGTCGGTGTCGTCGACGGAACGGAGGAACTCGCGCGCGCGGCGAACGAATACCGCCGGACGCTCAAAGCCAAGGTGATAGGAGTGACCGGTTCCGCGGGCAAGACCACGACCAAAGAACTGCTCAGGGCTTTTCTGTCGGCGGCCGGGAAAGTGCACGCGACCGAAGGCAACTACAACAACCACATCGGCTTGCCGTACACCATTCTCAACTGTCCGGGCGACGCCGATTTTTTAGTGGTGGAGATGGGGACCAGCCATCCCGGCGAGATCAAGGCGCTCTGCGACATCGCCGAGCCGGACATCGGCGTGGTTACGAACGTCGGCTCCGCGCATCTGGAATTTTTCGGCACCCGCGAAGCGATCGCGCGGGAGAAGGGCGAGCTTCTGCGCCGGGCGAAAACGGGATTTTCCCTCAAGGAAAACGTGTTTCTTCCCGGAGAGGTCGAAGCCTGCCCCCCGCGGCTCGAAACGGCGCTCGCCCGTGTGCTGCCGGGAGCGCACAACCTCGCCAACGCTTCGCTCGCGTACGCCGTCGCAAAAGGTTTCGGCGTGGGCGAAGAGCGGGCGGTCGAGGCGCTGGAGTCGTTCGCGCTGCCGGGTTCGCGCTGGCGCCGGACGGAAAAGTGGGGCGCCACTTTCATCGACGACAGCTACAACGCCAACCCGGAGTCGATGAAAGCGGCGATCGACGCGTTCGCGGCAATGCCCTGCCGGGGGCGCAGAATCGCGGTTCTCGGCGATATGTTCGAACTTGGGGAAAACGCGCAGGAACTCCACCGCGAGGTGTTCGGTCATGCGATGAAGCAGGGTTTTCATCTTGTCATCGGCGTGGGGGAGATGTCTTCGAAATGCATCTGCAATCTTGCGTATCCGGAGATCGGAAAACTCAAGCGGAAGTTCCGTGTCGATGTCTCGGCCGGGGATCTGGTGCTCCTGAAGGCGTCGCATTCGATGAATCTTGGCGAACTTTTGCTATAATACGCATACGTCTCGTGATTTACAAATACCTATATCAAGATCGCAAAAACCGCAACCAGGAGGGGGAGATACGCGCCCGTTCCCGGGATGAGGCCTATACGCTTCTGCGCAAGCGGGGGATCCGGCCCTACCGCGTGATCGGCGACGATCCGTGGAACTGGCGGCCGCTGGCGATTTCGATAGGGTATGTGCTGCTGTCGAGCGCGCTGGTGGTGCTCGGCATCATCGCGCTGTCGCAGGCGCGGGAACTGAAAGAACTGCAAAGAGAACGCGCCTGGCTGGAATCGGAATGAAGCAGTCCGGGACGCGGCAGAAAAAAGGGAATGCTATGAAACTCGATCCGACGAAGATGAAGGACTGGCAGATAGCCGAAGCCGCGGAAGAGACGCTGCGCCCGGTCAGGGAACTGGCCGCGGAGCTGGGACTTGCCGAGGACGAATGGCAGGCTTACGGCGACGCGCTCGCGAAGGTGGACGTCACCAAGGTGCTGAAACGCGTCGGTACGGGTCGCGGAGGCAAATACATCGATGTCACCGCCATCACCCCGACGGCGCTCGGAGAAGGCAAGACCACGACCACGCTCGGTCTCGTGCAGGGATTGGGCAGGCTCGGCAAAAAGGTGATCGGCTGCGTCCGTCAGCCCTCGGGCGGCCCGACCTTCAACATCAAAGGCTCCGCCGCGGGCGGAGGTCTCGCGCAGGTGGTGCCGCTCACTTCGCTTTCGCTCGGGCTCACCGGCGATATCGACGCGATCACCAACGCCAACAATCTGGCGATGGTCGCGCTCAACTCCCGGATGCAGCACGAGCGCAACCACGACGATGCGTGGCTCGCCGAGCGCGGACTCAAGCGTCTGGATATCGACCCCGGACGCATCCAGTTCCGCTGGGCGATGGATTTCTGCGCCCAGGGGTTGCGCAGCATCGAAATCGGGCGCGGCGGAAAACTTGACGGTTTCAACTGCGAAAGCGGCTTCTACATCACGGTCGCCTCGGAGGTGATGGCCATTCTCGCCATGAGCGCCGATCTCGCCGATCTGCGCAGACGCCTCTCGAAGATCGTCGTGGCCTATTCCAAGTCCGGCGATCCCGTCACCGCCGCGGATCTCGAGGTCGACGGTGCGATGTGCGCGCTTCTGGTCAACGCCATCAAGCCCACGCTCATGCAGTCGCTCGAAGGTCAGCCGATGTTCGTCCACGCCGGTCCTTTCGCCAACATCGCCATCGGACAGAATTCCGTCGTCGCCGACAGGCTCGCATGCGCTCTCGGCGATTACGTGGTGACCGAGTCCGGCTTCGCCTCCGACATGGGCTACGAGAAGTTCTGGAACATCAAGTGCCGCTGCTCCGGACTCAAGCCGGATGCGGTCGTGCTCGTCGCCACGGTGAGGGCGCTCAAGGCCCACGGCGGCGCGCCGGCGGTGAAGGCCGGGCTGCCGCTCGATCCGGTTTATACGACCGAGAATCTGGAGCTGCTGGAGAAGGGCTGCGACAATCTTCTGGCGCACATCGACATCATCCGCCGCTCCGGCGTCCAGCCGGTGGTGTGCCTGAACGCATTTTACACCGACACTCCCGCCGAGCGCGATCTCGTGCGCCGCATCGCCGAAGAGGCCGGCGCGTCCTTCGCGGTTTCCGACCACTGGCTCAAGGGCGGCGAGGGTGCGCTCGAACTTGCCGAGGCGGTCGTGAAGGCGTGCGAAGAATCGAACGGTTTTTCGTATCTCTGCGATCTGAACGAGCCGCTTAAAGACCGTATCGAAAAGCAGGTGAAGGAGGTCTACGGCGGCGACGGCGTCGATTACGAGCCGCTCGCGCTGGAGAAGCTTGAAGCGTATCAGGCGGATGCGGAAACCGCGGCGCTGCCGATTTGCATCGCCAAGACGCAATATTCGCTTTCCCACGATCCGAAACTTCTCGGACGTCCCAGGGGCTGGCGCATGCCGGTTAAAGACGTGCTCGTCTACCGCGGCGCCGGACTGCTGGTGCCGGTGGCCGGCGAGATCAAACTCATGCCCGGAACGTCGGCGTCGCCCGCCTACCGCCGAATCGACGTCGATGTCGAAACCGGAAAAGTCAAAGGACTCTTCTAATGAAAAGAAAAATCGTTCTCGTCGTCTCCCTGGCGGCCGGGCTGCTGGCCGCGGTGCTGACGCGCGTGTGCATCTCCGCCAAGGACGCGGAGGTGAAGGCGCTCAAAGACTCCATCAACCGGCGGTACGGAACGATGGAGGTTCTGTGCTTCGCGCGCGAAATCCCTTCGGGGAGCGAGCTCGCCAAATCCGACCTCGGGCTGAAGACGGTGCCGGCCGTCGGCATGCGCGGACAGGCGCTGACGGCCGAGAACGTCGCCGACGTGGTCGGGCGCAGGGTGCTTATCGGGCATAAGCGCGGGGATGTCGTGTTCTGGTCCGATATCGAAGGCGGCGATCCGTCCGCGACCGGACTTTCCGCCGACGTCAAGCGCCAGATGCGGGCGGTTTCGATCAACTGCACGGGGGCGGCGAGCGTTTCTTCGATGGTGCGTCCCAACGACCACGTCGACGTCATCGGCACTTTCGATTTCGAAGGCGCCGGCGGCCGCCGCAATTTCGTGACCTGCACCATTCTGCAGAACGTGCTGGTGCTCGCCACCGGTTCCGAAACCGCGAAGTCGCGTCTGCGTTCGCAGGGGATCAGCCGCGCCTACTCCACGGTCACGCTCGAAGTGACCCCGCGCGAGGCGGAAATGCTCGCGTTCGCCGAGCAGATCAAGGGGCGGCTGGTGCTCACCCTGCGCAACCGCAACGACACTTCCTACGAGAAGGAGCTCCCCAAGGTCGATTTCGAGAAAATCCGCGGGGAGATCGAAGAGTTGAACCTCAAACGCCAGACCCAGAAACTGACGAACCGCTGATATGATTCTGACCTCGCTCATCGACGGCAATCGCGAAACCCGGGAGCTCGAAGACGGAGCCTATCTGATCGGGCGGGCGGAAAACTGCCGGATATGTTTTCCGTTTCCGGACGTCAGCGAGCGCCATGCCATTCTGACCGTCCGCGACGGCCGTGCCCTGCTTGAAGATCTGCACAGCGCCAACGGCACGTTCGTCAACGGCGAACGGATCGATTCCGCCTGCAGGCTCGACGGTTCGATGGTGGTGCAGATCGGCTCGGGGATGTTCCGCGTGAGCGAAAGCGCGCCCGAGGCCGTTGATGAAGAGGCCGCGGAGCCGGAAGACGTTCCGGAAAATACGCCCGGGGACGCTCCGGACGAAACGGCCGATCCGCTCAGAAATCTCCGGCGCAACGTCCAGACGCAGATCCAGATGGAACTTCTCAAGCGTATGGACATGAAGAAGCTCACCGTTCAGGGCGTGGACCGGGAAGGTCTGGAGGAAAACGCCCGCGACAGGATACGGCAGATCATCGACGAGGTCGTCGCCAACGGACGGCTTCCGCACGGGATCGATCCCATCCGGCTGGAAGAGGATGTGTTCAACGAAGCCATGCGTCTGGGACCGCTGGAGGAACTGCTCGCCGATGATTCGGTCTCGGAAATAATGGTCAACGGGCCGGAGAAGGTGTATGTCGAGCGCAACGGCAAACTGCTGCTTTCCGACTGCCAGTTCGCCGACGACGCGAGCGTGATGGCGGTGATCGAACGCATCGTCTCGCCGCTCGGCCGGCGCATCGACGAATCGCAGCCGTATGTGGACGCGCGGCTTTCGGACGGCAGCCGCGTCAACGCGATTATCGCTCCGCTCGCGCTTTCCGGTCCTACGGTCACCATCCGCAAGTTCGCCAGAAAAGCGCTCACGCCGGTCGACTTCATCCGTTACGGCACCTGGACGAAGGGAGCGGCGGAGTTCATGCGGCTTTGCGTCGTTCTGCGCAAGAACGTGATCGTCGCCGGCGGAACCGGCTCGGGCAAAACGACGCTCCTGAATCTGCTTTCGGGTTTCATCCCCCCGGCGGAACGCATCGTCACGGTCGAGGACGCCGCGGAACTGCGTCTTCAGCAGCCGCATGTCGTCAGGTTGGAGGCGCGTCCGCCCAACATTGAAGGCAAGGGAGCCGTCCCTATCCGCGACCTCGTGAAAAACTGCCTGCGGATGCGCCCGGACCGCATCATCGTCGGCGAATGCCGCGGCGGCGAGGCGCTCGACATGCTTCAGGCGATGAACACCGGACACGACGGTTCGCTCACGACGGTTCACGCCAATTCGCCGCGCGATGTCATCTCGCGTCTGGAGACGATGGTGCTCATGAGCGGCATGGAGCTCCCGAGCCGCGCCATCCGCGAACAGATCGCCTCCGCCGTCGACATCATCATCCACGAATCGCGCATGTCCGACGGTTCGCGCAAAGTGACGTCGATAACCGAGGTGACAGGGCTTGAAGGCAGCCAGATCGTCATGCAGGAGATTTTCGCTTTCAAGCAGTCCGGTGTCGACGGGAACGGCAAGATCATCGGCGAAATGAAGCCGACGGGTTCGGTGCCGACATGGATCGACCAGCTCAAGAGCCGCGGCATAGAATTCGACATGGGGGTGTTTTCCGAATGACCGCATGGCTCGCCACGCTCCTGTTCGCCTTGTGCTTCGCCGGTGTCGCCTGGTGCATCGTCGGTTCGATCAGGATAAAATCCGGCTGGCAGAACGGCACTTCGCCGCTTGCGCGGTATCTCGACTTCCGCCGCCGCGAAGCGTTCAACGCGCAGCTCCCGGAGGCGCTCTCGACGATGTCGAACGCTCTCAGGGCGGGTTTTTCCGTTTCCCAGGCGTTCGATTCCGTGGTGGACCGCGGCGAGGATCCGATGAGCGAGGAGTTCCGGATCCTCCAGCAGCAGCTGAAGATCGGCATGGGTTTTGAAGAAGCGCTCGAATCGATGGCGGGCAGAGTCGGCTCCGACGACTTGACTCTGGTCACGACCGCCATCCTCATAAGCCGCAAGACCGGAGGAAACGTCACCGAGATATTCGACAAGATATCCGAGACGATCCGCGGACGCATGAAGATCGAGCGTAAGGTGAAGTCGCTGACGGCGCAGGGAAGAATGCAGGGGATCATCGTTTCGGTTCTGCCGTTTTTCCTTGCGGCGGTGATGACGGCCATAAAGCCCGGACTCATGCTTCCTTTTTTTGCGAGCGCGGCCGGGATGCTGGCGATGCTGTTCACCGTCGCGCTTATCCTGATGGGATGGCTGATAATCCGTAAAATCGTCAAGATAGACGTATAGTGCGTTCAGAAAGATGCCGAAGATGGGAAAGATGATTGAGAAAGCCCTCTCCTACACCACCGACACGAAGGAATGCGTGATCGCCCCCGGCGCGGTGGAGAGCGCGGCTAAAATGTTCACCGGCCTTTTCCCGGGCGCGGGCGAGGCGTATCTCGTGTTCGACCCCAATACGTGGAAGGTCGCCGGAGAGAGGGTTGATGCGCTTTTGAGCGCGGCGGGAGTCGCCGTGCGCCGCCATGAGCTCGGAGCCGACGGAAAGCCGTTTCATGCGGAGTACCGCTGGATCGAGGAGGTCCGCGGGAGGTATCTCGCCGCGTTTCCCGGGGCGAAGGTTCCGATGGTCGCCGTCGGCTCGGGGACCGTCAACGATATCGTCAAGCGCACTTCGGAGGAGGTCGGCGTCAGGTACATGGTCGTCGGCACCGCCGCGTCCATGGACGGTTATACCAGTTTCGGCGCGGCGATCACCAGGGACGGCATGAAGCAGACGCTTTCCTGCAAAGCTCCGCTCGGCTGCATCTTGGACAGCCGGATAGCCGCCGCCGCTCCGAAGGAGATGACGGCCTCGGGGTATGCCGATCTGATCGCGAAAATCCCCGCCGGCGCCGACTGGATGCTTGCCGATGCCGCAGGCTCCGAGGCGATACATCCCGTTGCGTGGGAGCTGGTGCAGGATTCGCTGCGCGACGCGCTCGACAATCCGGCGGGCTGCGCGGCGGGGGATGTCGCGGAGGTGGAGAAACTCTGCGCGGGACTGGCGATGAGCGGTTTTGCGATGCAGGCGATGAATTCCTCCCGTCCGGCTTCCGGCACCGAACACCAGATATCCCATTACTGGGACATGGAAGATCTTTCTTTCGGGGGAAAAACGGTGTCGCACGGTTTCAAAGTCGGGATCGGCACGTTGGCTTCGACCAGAACCCTGGAATTTCTGTTGAGCCGTGACATCGCGAATCTGGACGTCGAGGCTGCGGTCGCGGCGTGGTGGCCGGATTTCGAATCGCTCAAAGCCTCCTTCCCCGGAGTCTTCGGAAATCGTCCCGCGCATATCCGCCGCGCGGAACTGGAGATGGTTAAGAAATATTCGACCCCGCAGGCGCTTCGGGAGGAACTCGGCAACATCAGGCGCGTCTGGCCGGAGCTTTCCGGAAGAATCAGATCCCAGCTGATGCCGTTCGAGGAGGTCCGCGCCAAGCTGAAGGCGGCGGGAGCGGCGTACGAGCCGGAGATGATAGGAGTGGACCGTCTGCGCTTCAGGGAGACGTTTGCCGGGGTTCCGTATATGCGCAGCCGCTATTTCGCGCTCGATCTCGTCGAACGGCTTTCGCTGATGCCGGCGCTCGGACGGGAGTTGTTCGGGGCGGGCGGAACATGGGAAGTCAGGTAGAGAAAGACGGGGACGAACAATGAAAGAATGGTATGTGAGAACCGAAGAAGGCAGCGTTTACGGACCGGCGGATGTCGATTCGCTCGTGGAATGGGCGAAGGACGGTCGGATCGCGCCTTCATCGTTCATTTCTAAAGACAGGATTTCGTGGGTTCCCGCCCAGACGATGGGCGAGTTGGAGATGAAGTGGCTGGTGGAAACGGAGCCCGGCAAGGTTTTCGGGCCGTTCAACCGCAAGGTCGTCATTTCGATTTTTGGCGACGGAAGCGTTCCGGCCGGTGCAAAAGCATACCGGCTGCACGAGTTCCCGGTGGACGAAGATCCGCCGCCGGTGGAGAAGATCGTCGAGATTCCGGTGGAAAAAATCGTGGAAGTCGAAAAGGTTGTCGAGGTCGAGAAGATCGTCGAAGTGGAAAAGGTGATCGAGAAGATCGTCGAGGTTGAGCCTAAGGCGCGGGTCGAACTGATTGTTCCGGAAGCGGTCGAGCCGGTCGGTGCGGAACCTCCGCCCAAGGCGAAGGATTCGCTCTTCGGCTCGTTGGGAAAGAACGGTTTGGCCGCGCTTGAGGCGCAGGCCCGTCGTGAATTGGCCGCGGCCAAGGGAGGTTTTTTCTCCCTGCCCGGCGGAAAGTTCGGGAGGAAGCGTTGATGAACATCTCCAAATGGTATCTGCGAACCCAGGATGAAACTTTCGGCCCGGAAACCGGCGAACAGCTGGTCGCCTGGGCGAAACTCGGGCGCATCCAGCCCGGACAGGAGATTTCCGACGACAATATCATCTGGCGCCGGGTGGAGGAGGTGCCGTTTCTGGATATGCGCTTTTCCATCGATATAGGGGACGGCAATCCCCGCGGGCCTTTCAACAAGGCCGCCGCGCAGGCGCTGCTTTCGAGCGGCCGACTGCCGCCGACGGCCAGCATGGTCGAAGTGCGCGAGCCGTTTCCCGAGGAAACCGTCGACCGGGAGGAGCCGTCGGAAGCGGATGAAACGGCGGAGGGGGAGAAAGTTCCCGACGAGGCGGAGAAGGAAGTCGGGGCGGTGGAGAGGATTGTCGAGAAAATCGTCGAGATTCCGGTGGAAAAGATCGTCGAGAAGGAAGTGCGTGTGGAAATCCCGGTGGAGAAGATCGTCGAAAAGACCGTGATCGACGAAACGAGGGTGAAGGAACTTGAAGGGTTGCTCGCCGAAGAGCGCAGGCATACCGCGGATCTGCAGCGCCGGGTCGACGAATCGCTCGGGAACGCAGCGGCCGCCGCGCGTGAAGCTGCGGAAAAGGAAAGTTCCCTCTCGGTGCAGGTGAGCGAGCGCGACGGCAGAATCCGCGAACTTGAAGGCGCCTTGTCGGTCAAGGAGTCGGCGCTCAAAGATGCCGTCGACCGTGAAAACCTGCATGCGGAACAGATTCGCCGTCTTGAGGACGAACTGCGCCGGCTGCCGCAGGCCGCGAGCGAGGTCGCGGACATCCAGGCGGCGATATTCACGATAATGTCGCGGGAGTCCGAAGAGCTCGCCAGACTGGCCGAAATCGAAAAGAAGGAGTTCGATGAGTTCCGCAAGCGCCATCAGGAGCGGGTGGATCGCCTGCAGGAGCGGCGTCGCGACATACTCAAACGCTCGGGGTCGAACATCGAGGAGATGACCCGCAGGGCGCTGATCGAACGGCCGGAGGATCCGCGCACCGCGCAGCTGCGCACCGAGCTCGACGAATTGCGCAGGATGCACGAAAAGGCGATGCGCGAAAGCGAAAGACGCATCGGCGAGCTCAACGGCAAGCTGCGTCTGCGGCAGACCGAAGAGGCCCGCGCGAAAGAGAATCTCAAGGATGTCACGCAGCTGCGCTCGGAGGTTCAGGCGCTGCGCGAACAGCTGCAGCTGCGGGAAAAGGAACTGCTCGCCGAGCGGCAGAAGAACGAAGAGCTCCAGCAGCGTCAGGCCACCCGCCAGCAGGCGCTCATGGCGCGTATCGCCTCGCTTGAATCGCCGTCGATCGGGACCTCCCAGACGCTTTCGACGAATCAGAGCCGCGAGGCCAAACAGGTGAAACTTCCGGGATGGATGAGACTGGGGCTGTGAGATGAACATACTGTTTGCCGTAATCGCCGCGCTTTCGATCTGGGACTATCCGGCCCGCCAGCCGACGCATGAGAAACTGCGCCGCCAGTTCATGGCGGCGATGAAGGAGGGCGATACGCCGTCGATGACGGATGCCTGCCGCAAAGGCGTCTCTCTGCTGCCCGACGATCCGACGTGGCGTTACAATCTCGCCTGTTCGCTGGCGTACTACAAGAATCCGGAACCGGCGTTCGACGAACTCGAAAAGGCGATCGATCTCGGTTTCCGCGATGCCGACGCGATCGAGCGCGACAGCGATCTCAAACGGATCAGCCGTCTGCCGCGTTTCCGCGAACTCGTCGATTACGCCCGCAGAATCCGCACCAGACCGATCATGACCGGTCCGATGGCGAACGTGGCGGCGACGGGAATATTCGGCAAGACCGTTTCTCTGGGCGAGCAGAATCTGTCGTGGGACTTCGACCACGGCTGTTTCGTCGCGAATCTGAAGCTTGCGCAGGCGTCCGCCGGGGGCAATTCCGGCGATCTTTATTTCAATCGCGACGCCCTGCATTCGGCGTTGCCGCTGGCGGATTTTCCGGGAATTACCGCAGTCCGGCTCGATCAGCAGGGACGGGAGCGGCAGATGGATCTCAATTTTCCGAATATGCTTTTCCCCTATCCCGTGTTCGGCAACTGTTCGCGGGCGTTCGTCGCCGGAAAATACTGGCGGTCGCTCTCCCGTGCGCTCACGACCATGGATTCGTGGCGGATGAAGGCGATGGTGAAATTCTATCTTTCGAACCAGACATGGGTGTTTCCGTCCAACGCCGATACCGCGCCGGTGGGTACCAACGGCGATGTCTTCGCGTCCATCACCCCGTATTGGATCACGACCGCCGGCCGCAGTTATTCCGATCTGCCGTATCTGCGCGCGGCGCTTGAGGCGTCCCGTTCGTTCAGACCGGAAACGAAAAAGGCGGCGGTCGCCGCCGGATTGCTCGCGCCGACCGTTCAGACGCTGATCCGCAAATCGCTCAAGGGGGTGGATGACGAGGAGGACTACCTGACTTCCAAGGCCCATCCGACGGCGTTCCCTCCCAATGCCGTCGAGATGATGCGTCTGTCCGCGGCCGCCGGAAAGATGAAGCCGGAGGAGATTCCGCCGCTTGCGATGATCGGAGTTACCACCATGCCGATGAAGAGCGCGGATCCCCGTCCGGAGCTTACGTACGCGAGCGCGTTCGCGTGGGCGTTCGTCCTCCGCGCCGATGCCGAAGAGCGTGTGTTTTTCATCAACGCCAGAGGCGCGCAGGAATTCGCTTTCGTCAAAACCCGCGGCGACGGCGTGGACGTGCGCATTGAGAAGACCTCTCCCGATACCGCCAAGGTTCTGATCAACCGCAGGGGAATGTCGCCGACGAACCGGGTCGATGTCGCCGTGTTCGGAAAAAACGCCGCAACGGGATGGGGGGCGCCGAGCTACGTTTCGTTCGCCCGCATGGACAGCGGCGCGGCGTATTCCGATCCGGTGCTGACAACTCCGCCGCCGCCAGCCGAGAAATGAAGCTCGTCCTCGCACCTTTGGCCGGTTTCACCGACGCTCCCTTCAGACAGATGTGCTTCGAGGGCGGGGCGGATATGGCCTATACCGAAATGGTCAGCGCCGCCGGGCTCGCGCACGGAAGTTCGCCCACGCGGCATCTGATGGAAACGCTTCCCGGCGAAGGGAAACTGGCCTGTCAGATATTCGGCTCCAGAGTTTCGGATGTGGCATATGCCGCGAAAATCGCCACCGAGACCGGGAGATTCCGCGAGCTGAATCTCAATGCCGGATGTCCGATGCCGAAAGTGACCCGCGAAGGCGCGGGGGCGAAACTCATCGAAAACCCCCGTCTGATCGCGCAGCTGCTCAAGGCGATGACGGACAACACCGATCTGCCGGTCACGCTGAAAACCCGTCTCGGTCCGCATCCCGGACGGACCAATGTTTTCGAGATCGCCGAAGAGGCCGCGCGCGCGGGCGCCGCCGGGATCATCGTCCACGCCCGCTACACGAGTCAGATGCACGGCGGACCGGTCCATCTCGAAAAACTCTCGGAACTGGTGCGCCGCAGTCCGCTGCCGGTAACCGGAAACGGTTCGGTGACCAATGCCGCGGAACTCTCGGCGATGTCGCAATGCGCGGTGGATGCGGTCATGATCGGCCGCGCCGCGCTGGCGAAGCCGTCGCTTTTCTCGGAATTGAAAGGTGCGCCTCCGGAAAAAGCGTCCGCCGCGGAGATGTGCGAACGGCATCTCGGCCACATTCTGTCGTTCCGCGAACAGTTGGCGCGCAGGTATCCGCTCGATCACGTGCCGTCGGCGGACGGATTTTCTTCGGTCAAGATGCATACGCATCTTTTCCGCTATTTCAACGGCAGACCCGGCGCGGCGGCGTTGCGCGCCCGCCTCAGCACGGTAAGAACACTCGCCGAGATCAGGGAGATAATCGAAAATGAAAAAAGTGTCGATTGACTATCGCGTGCCTTATGCCGACACCGACCAGATGGGAGTCGTCTACTACGGCAATTATCTTACGTTTTTCGAGCGCGCCCGCAATGAGCTGATGCGCGTGTGCGGGTATACGTACCGCGAATTCGAGGCGGACGGATGCATGCTGCCGGTCATTCACGCGCAGCTCGACTACCATCGTCCGGCCCGCTACGACGATCTGCTGGAGATCACCGCGTTCGTGCAGGCGCAAAAGGGGGTGCGGCTCGAAATCGCCTGCGAGGTGCGGCGCAAAGGGGAGGAGGAGATTCTGGTAAAAGGATTTACCCGCCACGTGTGCGTTTCGTCTTCGGATTTCCGTCCCTGCCCGCTCCCGGAACGGTTTCTCGGGATAATCCGATGATCTGCGACGACGAATACTACATGGCTATCGCGCTGAGGGAGGCCGAGAAGGCCGCCGAGGACGGCGAAGTGCCGACCGGCTGCGTGATAGTCGACTCGCAGGAGCGCATTCTTGCGCGGGCGCACAACCGTACCGAGGGCCTCAACGACGCCACCGCCCACGCCGAAATGCTCGCCCTGAGCGCCGCGTTCGCCGCGAAGGGCAACTGGCGGCTGACCGGATGCAGGCTGTATGTCACCAAAGAGCCGTGTCCGATGTGCGCCGGAGCGATCGTTCTTTCCCGCGTCGACCGCGTCGTCTGGGGCGTCGGGGACGATAAGCGCGGCGGCGGCAGCGTGTTCGGGATTTTCAATCACCACGGCATAAACCATCATCCGGAAACGCTCGGAGGGGTCTTGGAAGAGCCGTGCAGGTCGGTGTTGCAGGAATTTTTCCGCAGAAGGAGGGCTGAACATGTTTGATCTGATAGTGGTTACGGCGGCCAACGAAGCTCAGGCCGGAGGGTATCGGGCGCAACTTGCCGGGCGCGGCGGATTTCTCGTGGTGGCCGATCCCGGCGGGCGGCGCGTGGGTTCGCTCGGCGCGACGGTCAACGTGCTGCGCAAACTCCGCTATACCGCCGGCGACACCCGGCGCATCCTTGTCTGCCACAGCGGCGGCGACGCCAGACGCACTCCCGGCTATGCGGCGATGGGCAAGGCGTTTGTGCCGATGGCGGATTCGCGGCCGATGCTCGACCACATCGTCGACGAGATGGACAGACTTCCTTTCCGCAGCGGAGTGCTCGTCTGCTGTGGCGATGTGATCCCGTATCTCGGCGGCGGCGAGGTGCGCTTCGCCGAACGCGGGGTTACGGGGGTGGCGTACCCCGACGGACCGGGTCGGGCGCGGCGTCACGGAGTCTACGCGAGCGAGGGGAATGTCGGCTCGCCCGGGCTTTTCAAGGTGACCGCTTTCCGCCAGAAACCCAGAGCGGGCCGAGGGAAATTCCTGATCGACACCGGCATAATGCACATCGATCCGCCCACCGCCGCGGCGATGAAGTCGCTGCCTGTCGCCGGCGACATCTACGGGGAGTTTCCGGAAATGCTGCTCGGCGGTTTCGCGCCGTTCAGCGTCTCGGTCGTCGGCAGCTGCCGGTTTTTCCATATCGGCTCCTCGAGGGAGCTTTTGAGACTTCTGGGCAGGGGCGGACGCATCGTCGACGGCGTGGAGGGAAATGAACTGGAGCTCGCCGGAAAGAATATCGTCACCAACGTTCCGCGCGCCTACGGCAAAATCAGGCTCGGCCGCGGCGAATGTCTTACCTGTTTGCCGCTCGGCCGCGACGAATGGTACGCGCTCAAATACCGGATAGAGGACAATTTCAAGGAAGACGGCCTTTGGGAGAAACACTCGCTCGGCGAGAAGATGAAGCGCGTCGATCATGCGAGACTGCTGGCGCTGCGCACGAAGCGCCGGCGGGCGGTCAAGGTGACGGCGCCGGTCAGGATAGATTTCGCCGGCGGCTGGTCGGACACGCCTCCGATATGCTATTCGGAAGGCGGGAGCGTGCTTGCCGCGGCCGTCACGCTCGACGGCAGGCGTCCGATCGAAGTCGTCGTGCGTCCGCGCAGGGACCGCTTCGTGAAGATCGTTTCGCTTGATCTCGGGAAGCGTTCGCTCATCAGAACCGCGGAGGAGCTTGACGATCGCCACGATCCGCACGACTGGCGCTGTCTCGTCAAAAACGCGCTGGCGGTGACCGGATTCAAGTTCGGCGATGAAGGACTTGATATCACGATTTCCGCCAATCTGCCCAAGGGCAGCGGAATGGGCACAAGTTCGATTCTCGGCGCCGCGACGATCGCCGCGCTGCTCGGGGAGGTCGATGTCGCCAAGGTGGGAGAGCTTACGCTGCGGCTGGAACAGGAAATGCGCACCGGCGGCGGCTGGGAAGACCAGTTCGCCGGCATGGTCGGCGGGGTCAAGATCATGCGTTCCGTACCCGGGCGGGATCAGCGCATCGCCATCGAGCGCATCGGATCCGGAAAGTTCGCGAAAGAACTTGCCGGGCGGTCGCTGCTGTATTTCACCGGACAGAAGCGCATGGCCCGCAACGTCCTCAGGCGCGTGATCGGATTCTACGCGGAGAATCCCCACAATTTCGCGAAGATTCTCATCGACAGCGTGAAAGCGACGGCCGAAAAGTCCGCCAAGGCGCTCGCCAGAGGCGACATCGAAGAATTCGCCGCCGGCGTGAACGATTATTGGCGCGACAAGAAACTTCTCGATTCCGGATCCTCCAACGAACGGGTCGAAGAAATCGCCGCGACGATAAAACCGTACGTCTCGGCACTTTCGCTCGCAGGTGCCGGCGGCGGCGGCTTCATGTACATTCTGGCCAGGAGCCCGCAGGCGGCGAAGAAGATCCGCTCGATCCTGTCGCGCAATCCGCCGAGTAAGTGGGCGCGGTTCTACGACTTTGCCGTCGATGAAAAGGGAATGGCGGCGGAGAATTTGATATGATATAATCTCAAAGCGATGAAAGGACTGAACATAATGAAAAAGACAACGTTGTTTCTTCTGACGGCTGCCGTATCGGTGTCGGCGACCGCCGCCGAATTCATGGCCGGCTACGCCAAGACCGACATCACTCCTCCGCTCGGAGTGTTCATGCCCGGCTACTACAAAGAGCGCTTCGCCAAGGAGATTCTCGATCCGCTCGAAGCCGTATGCGTGGCGTTCTCCGACGGCAAAACGAGAGCGGTCGTCATGCAGCTTGATACCGAAGCGGTTTCGGACTATGTGGCAGACGGCATGCGCGACGCGGTCGTCAAGGCCACCGGGCTCGACCGCGACGCGATAATCATCCATGCCTCCCATACGCACGACGGCGGCCATCTCGCGATGAAGCAGAAGATGGGTGCCTCTTCGATCGGCCGCGGCGAGAATGAGATTTCCGAAATCTACAGAAAAATGGCGATCACCCGCGTCGCGGACGCGGCCGTGAACGCCCTCGCCGACCTCAAGCCCGCCAGACTTTCGTATCAGCGCAGCGTCGCCAAGCGCATCTCCTTCGGCCGCCGCTATCTGATGAAAGACGGCAAGGTGCGTACGAACCCCGGCGTCAACAATCCCGACATCGTCAAACCTTACGGCCCTCCCGCCGACGAAGAAGTCCAGATCCTGCGTATTGACTGCGAGGGCGACAAGCCCATCTGCATCATCAACTTCCAGACGCATCCCGACGTCGTCGGCAACGAGACAATCACCGCCGACTGGCCGGGTCTTACGCGCACGGTGTTCGAGGCGGCGACGATGGGAAAATCGCGCTGCATCGTCCTTAACGGTACGCAGGGCGACGTGAATCACGTCAACGTCATGCCGCGTCCCGGCGAACGCAACGGTCTCAAGCGCGACTTCGACGACGTCGACCGCGGCTACGACCACGCCTGGCACATGGCCAACGTCCTTGCCGGCAGTGCGCTTTCGGTATGGATGAAGTGCATTCCCCTCGAAGCGGGTGAAGTGCGCTTCGCCACGCAGACGGTCCGCGTACCGGCCAACAAGGCGAAGGACACCGACGAGAAGAACCTCGCCTGGGCACAGAAGGTGTGGGCGACGCACCAGGCTGGCAAGGACGCCGAGCTTCCCTGGAAAGGCATGGAGCTTACGACCGAGGTCGCGCGCGCGCGCCGCATCATCAATATGTCCAGACACGCGGATTTCCATAATCTGCCGCTTTGGGGCATCACGATCGGCAAATCGGTCGCGTTCGGAGGCTTTCCGGGCGAGCCGTTCAATGACATCGGCAAGCGCATCAAGAAGGAGTCTCCGTTCAAGATCACGCTTCTGACCTGCCTTACCAACGGCAGCCGCGGATATTTCCCGTTCTCGGACGCCTACAAGACGGGTGGCTACGAGTCGGCGACTTCTCCGTTCGGACCGTCTGTCGCCGATGATCTCATCGTCGGTAAGCTCAAGCTCCTCAACGACCTTTACAAATAAGTCAAACGATCAGGAAAGGGAAATGCCGTGGACAAGGTCAAGCGTTACGCGACTTATCTTCTGGTCATCGCCGGATGCGGCGGACTCCTGTTCGATTTCGGCGGGACTATCATAGGCCCCGCACTGCCCTACATCGGGCCGGTCGACGAGAATCCCGGCAGCCTTGGCCTTTTCACCACGGCGCAGGTTTCCCATCTTTCCAGCGCCGTCGTTATGTGCGCGGCGCTCGCATGTCTCGTCGCGGGGTGGCTCACGGAGAAGCTCGGGCGCAAGGCGATGATGCTCGTTTCCGCGGCGATCGCGGCGCTGGCGTGTCTGCCCATCTGCCTTTTCGAAGGAAATTACACCTTATTCTTCCTCGGACGCGCGATGCAGGGAGTCGCCGCCGGCTTCATCGGCGTCGTGGTTCCCATGTATCTCGCCGAATGCCTCGACGCGGACAGCCGCGGCAAGGGAGCGGGGATGTTTCAGCTTCTGGACTTCATCGGCATCACGTTCTGCTCGGTGGTGGGGCTCGCCGTCGTGCACGGCATCGGAGCCGCGGACGACGCGACCGTGACGGCGGCGCGGAAATCGCTCGCATGGAAGACCATTTTCTGGTCGAGCGCGGTTCCCGCCGTCCTTTTCTTCCTCGGCGCTCTCGGGCTCAAGGAGTCGCCGCGCTGGCTCTACCGCCGC
>JAFVZE010000300.1 GCA_017508315.1 Kiritimatiellia bacterium
AAGCGCTTATAAGATTCTTTTCCTCAAAACGGGCGAGGATTGCCGCATTGGCAATCCTCGGGTTTGCATTTTTATCTTTTGCGGCGATTGTTTTAGTCTCGGAGATATTCGGCTTCGGCGAAGATGAGGGCAAAGTGTATCATGTGATGAGTCATGATCGTGTACTCTTGCTTAATGCAGATACAAATACTAAGTCTCCAATATCATGGCAAGGTTATAATGATACTTGGTATGCTGATGATGATGTTTTTTGGGTGCACTCTGATGAAGCAAAACCAACGGTATATAAATATTTGCAAAAAGGTTCGTATCACCAGTTTTGGGCGGACATTAACACAAAGCTTTGGCAGTTGAATAATTGCCGTTATGGTAATACTTACACTGATACTTCAAATACTCGTCAGACATATCAGAACTACCTGCCGTTTTCATCAACTGCAAGGCGTGTAACAAGTTCTAGCTCGGCAATTGGCACTCGTGCTTATGAATGTGGTCACATTGTAATGCAAAATACGCCGGATGCGCAGGTCATTTCTTCCTGCTACGCTGACGGTATCGGTACGATTTACTTTGATGCCGTAAATGGTTTTACCGGCTACAAGGACGGCAAGCTTTCGGTGGAAGTCGCCTACGGCGTCTGGAAGACCAATGAGGCCGGCTTCGTCGAATCACGCGTTTTCCCGGATGATATTGAATTTTACGCCGATGGTACTCCGGTTCCTCCGGACGAGGCTGGCGCGCATGAAATTACGGTTGATGTTGACGGCAATGTGCAGACAAACGAGTATGGTCGCTGCGCTTGGGCAAAGGCCAATATGACCGGCAAATATTGGAGCGGCAGCGAATACGATATTGCCACTAACAAGGAACTTAAGCTGGAATTGCCGCTTTCCGGTCAATCCGCCGGAAATATGGACAATTTCTACCGCGTTTGGGTTCCCGTCCAGGATGCGAGCGTAAACCCGGAATTGGCTCCCTACTGCCGCGGTCCGATGCGCTTTAGGATCAAGCGCGTTGATAATCCTTTTGAAGGATCGTTGGCATGGCGTTATAATAACGCTACATTGGATGGTGAAAAACTGAGTGGTACTTCGGATGCAGAGGCAAAACCGTATAATGGGCTTATCCTTATTGACAACGTTATTGCATCCTTCCCGGCGATGAAGGCCGAGGCGGTTGCACGCGGCGAATATGCCAAGGGCCTTTCCGATCGCGGCAATGTGGGTTGGATCGACGTTCTTTCTACGCGTTGCCCCGCTGTCGGCGAAAAGGGTCTGAAGGTTCGCGCCGGGCTTATCGTCTCTTCTAATACGCCGCCTGAGCAGGCGATTAACTACAATGCCGACGATTGGGTAACGAAGGCGACCTGGAAGTACCGTTGGCGGTATTTGGACCAGGTTACCAACGACTGGCGTGAAGTTGAACTTCTTCCCGGTCCCAACGGCTTGGAATCTACCGAAACGCTCACTATGGAAGACAAGGTGGGTGATGTTGAATTTTACTATAATGCCGATTTGAACGCGCCTTATTATGGTTATGTCGATTATTCCGGCTCTACGAAACTTGTCGGCACTCCCGGCTACACCGAGCGCATCAAGAGTGTGGAAGCGCGTTTTAACCCGGCTTGGCTCGGGCAGGAAGGTCTGCCGCTGACGCTCCCCTCGCTCGGCACCGACTTCTTCTTCCGCCTGCGCGAAGGGAAGAGTGAACAGCTTTCCTACAAGTTAGAGCTTCGCAAGGCCGGGACTGCAGAGATTAAGGAGTGTGAGTTTTACCTGACCGGTGACAATACTTGGCGCGCACTTTTCAAGACGGAGACCAACGAAACCTTTACCGGCGCTTGGCAGTTCCGCGTTATCGGAGCAAATCCGCAGAATTTCTGGGGTGGAAACGAAGTTACCGCAATGCCGGTTACGGGGCAGCGGCTTTATGCGGCGGCGGCGGTCGATGATTGCTGGACATCCTTCAATATCGACGGCGCGACGGGGTACTATATGTTTCAGCTCAACGAGGATCCCAAGAGCGCTACGGAGATGAGCTACTCCATTGTCCACGCCGACTATCAGGACTTTGCGCATCGGAATTCGGCGAAGAAGGACTTCTTTGTGGGAACTTATACGGACAATACCAACAAGGTGGGCGCGGCATCCTCGGCGAAGGAATATTTGGGCGAACTTCCCTCCTGGAATGCAACGAGCGCGGAAAATGACGCCTTGTGGACGGAAAAGTTCCTGACCGGCACCGGCACTCCCAGCGCCGGATACGACAGCTATGCTGCGTATTACACCTTCCCGGGTGCGTATACCCCGAACGGCTGGGAAGCGGGGCAGGGAATGTGGATATGCCGCGAATACCGCAAGGGCGAGTCTACAAAGGGCGGCGAGATGGCACTCCAGATGGAAGGTCAGGGGCGCGGCTTTTTGGAGTTCAACAATTCTTCGGCACCGCACGGCTTGGAGTCGGTAAGCTTTAATGCTCGTGTTGCCCAGTTTGGTTCCTTCCGTGATTTCTCATACTATTCCGGTAAGCAGATTTCCACTATGAAGGATTACCTTTTTACTACCAGAGTGATTATGGCGGAAAATGCGACCACCGATAAGTTTGATGGCAGCGGTACGGTATCGCTTTTAGGTTATTACCAGCCGAATGAGGGTGGGTACGAAGTGCGCGCTGAGCGAGTGGACTCTGACAGTGTTCGTCTTTCAATCTATAAATGGTATTTTGCTGGCGGTCAGATTGTCTCTAAAGAAGTTTGCCGGAGCAAAACCGCGATAAAGTATACTACCCAATCTTACTTGCAGAAGTATAGTAATAATTATTACGGTGAAATGTTCGTTCACTGCAAAACTGAGTCTGATCGTACAATTGTTGTAGGCGGGCTTATGAATGGCGGGTATGCTCTCTCAACCAGTGCCAGCGGCAAGAGTCATTTTTTGGTTAAGTTTGAGGATACTGCCGCAGATCGGTTCAAGATGGGAACTTGCGGCTTAAATGCGCTTAATTGTCCGGCGCAGTTTATAAATCCGCTGTACTATTCTGGAACTCCTACTTATGGATCGGCAAGTTGGTCGCAGAATAAGGATAAGCCGTTTGATAGTTATATAGCGCATTACTATACGAAGAGTGTAACATTCCCGGGCTCGTCATCGTCTATGTTTATCACATCGGCAGATTCGCCAATGTATGCTGATTGGTCCATTGATCGCGGTAAATTCGAATCTATGTCTTCTGGTACCTATCGAGGTGTCAAGGCCATTCCTACCTCAAGCCCGATGGAAGTTCAGGTCAAGACTTCGGGTTCGAGCCGTTGGCAGACGATCGGGACTACCAATATCGTCGGCTTCGGTCTTAAGGAGTACAAATTCCCGGTCTATTCGAAGGATGACGCGGCGGTGCGCCTGAAGATGGGCGGCACCATCTACGATGTCCGTAGCGACGTCGTTATTGACGATGTGAAGCTTCGGCAGTGGCGTGGCGAGAGCTATGACGATGCCGGGAACGTGAATTTCCCCAGCGAGAAGCTGCCGCAGCTTGGAAGCCCTTCGAACTACGTTTACCTGACGAGCTGGGTGAACGCCGAGGGCGATGTCCGCACGATCGACCTGCAGCCGATGCGTGCTCGCAAGAGCGACGTTATCGCCATTCGTGCGCCTTTGATGGACGGCTATGACAATCGCGGCATTGGTCTTGGTATGTTCAGCTTCAGCTATGAAAACGCCGATACCAACTGCGTTTTGAAGCTTCAGTACGCGAAGATGAACGGTACTTCGTACTTGGCGTCGTACACCGAGTCGGTAGACACGAACATCTGGACGGATGTCGCCAAGTGGGATTTCTCGACGATGAGCGACAAGGAACGCGCTGCCGGAACTCTTTCGCATTATCTCGGCATGCACGGCGTTCAGGGCGTGATGCGCCTTATCGTCGATCCGCAGGTTATCGCCGATTCGCAGGATACGGCGAAGAATCCGAAGAACGACATCAATTACGGCAAGATCACGATCACGAGTTTCCTGACGCGCGACGAGCCGATGCTCGATGACCGCAGCTGGTGGGGCTGGAACCTGCGCTCTTCCGACGCTCCTGCCGAGCGTATCATTTACGACGGCGTTCCTTCCGAGGCGAATCTGGCGCTTGTTCTCAACAATTCGGTTGCCGACGATGTGCCGCCCAACGGCCTGGATCCGAACGAGAACACCCACGCGCTCTACAAGCAGCACGTGCCGTTCGTGCAGTCGCCGACCTTCGGAACGAATATCGTGGGTGAAATCAGCTTCAAGGCACGCAAGCTCAATCCTGCCGACGCGGACGCGGTCATTGCGATTCTCGGCGCTCGCGACGGCAAGGTGTCGGTGGACAGCGAATGGAAGGTCTTGAAGAGCTTTGTCGTCGCCAACTCCTTCTACGAGACGTTCACCTACAAGACCGATCCGGGGCAGGATTTCGCGGCGTTCCGCGTGGCGGTGATCGGTGTTGCGGGAATCGTTGACGGCGGCAATTACGCCGACGCGCTGCCCGACGGCACGGCGCCCTTGCGCGTTCTCGTCGACGAAGTCACGGTTTCCGAAGCGGTGCGCGCGCGCATCGGTTTCAGGAACGTTGCGGCGTTCCGCAGCGGGCTCGAACATGACTTCATGATCTCCAACGCGACCGACAAGGTCGAGCAGCCGCTCTGCAAGGAGTCGTGGGGCGTGCAGGGCGAAGTGTTCATCGCCCAGCTTGAGGACGAGGTCGACATGGAGCGCGGCTTCGACGTGAAACTCCACTGGTTCGACGGCATGAGTCCCTGGGGATTCGAGAACTGGCGGACGAACGCGGCGGCGAAGTCGGCTTGGCTTTCGCGCGCGCAGGGCACGAGCGCGCAGGTGTTCCGCTCGAGCTACCTCACTTCGCCGGAAGCGGTCGTTCCGCCGCGCATGACGGCAGGCACGGTGCAGTACATGCTCGAGGTGCAGTATTACACGGCCTCCGGCACGGCGGCTACGAACTTCATGAGCGCGGCCGACTGGCAGACGCCCGAGTGGTACAGCCCCATCGACTACAACGCCGGTCGCAGCTTCTCCGCCTACAACATTCTCGATACCGTTTCGCCGGGCTGGGCGTGGATCAACGAGGTGAACGTTTTCGGAACTTACGACAATCTCTGGGTGAACTCCGACGACGATCGCCAGTACGTGGAAGTGGCGATGCCCGCGGAGGCCGATCTTACCGGCTGGCAGCTGCGCATGCTCGATGCCTCCGTGCAGGCGGGGACGATCTACACGAACACGCTCGCCACTTTCGGCACCGTCAATCTTCCCGGAAAGAAGCCGAATCTGAAGAACATGGCTTCGAACTGTGTCTTTATGGTAGTCGGCTGTCCGGCAAGTCCCGGTTCGCTCTCGAAGAGCGACGGCGAGCTTGACGGAATCTGGAACTTCGAGAACCGCTGGACGTCGGCCTTTTCGTCGACCGAGACTGTGGTTCCGATCTACCCGGTCGGCGTGCAGCTGGTGCGCCCGAGCGGCATCGTCGAACACGAAATTCTGATGATCGGCACCAATTTCTGGGAAGGTACGGACAACGTCGCCGATATGTTCAAACCCGACGAGTACATCGACTTCTTCCGCGCGAGGGGTTCGCGGATGATCTATGTCGGCGCGGAAAAGGGCGGCGAGGCCAATTCGCTCGGCGTTCTGAGCGGTTCCGGCGCGACTTCGAACGACTGGTCTTACGCGATGGTACGCACGCCCGGGCGCATCAACGCCGGTCAGGCCATCAACCCGCTCCACCCGACGCCGTTCGGCAGCGCGATCATGATCTACTCCAATCTCGGCACCACCGGCAAACTTTCGCAGATGATCGGCGGCGAATGGGTGAAGAACAACGAAATCATAATCCTGCGCAAGGGCGCGGACGAGGGGACGAACCTCGTCTACAAGACCGATATGTGGTACGAGATGGGTTCGGTCAAGGTCGACGGCGCATCGGTGCCGTGGACAGACATGGCCGAGCCGCGCACCTACACGGTGAACGTGGGCGCGGGATCGTCGAACGACATGATCACGGTCGACGCCGAGGCGGTGATGCAGAAGAGTCTCGCGACCGACTACGGTCTTACGCCGGAAAACCGTTATACCGGGGCTGTTCTTGATTGGCTTTCGAAGGGGACGGACATCTACGGCAATCCCTGGGCGGACGCGGCTTCGGGCGAGTTGAAGCTTGCCGAATACTGGCCGTGGGCGGATCATGACGAGTCGGAGCGCGTCAAGCTTTCTTTGACGGCGATGTACTGGCTCGACATCGATCCGACCGCTGGCGGCTGGGTGTTCCGCGCCGGAACGACCGGTATTCACGGCCCTGTCTATCCTTCGGCGGGCGTCACCAACATCCGTCTTTCGGTGTCGATGATGATAACCAACTTGAACAGCGCCGCCGCCCATGCGCCGTACACCCTGCGCGGCTTGGAGCCGGGCAGCAGCTCCCACGCCTACGATCCGCTCACTTCCGACTACGGCTGGACGAGCGTCACTTTCAAGGTCACCGGCACAATGCTCAAAAATCTTTCCGAAAGCGCGCCGCGCCAGAATCGCGTGCCGCTTCGCTGGTTCGTCTTCGGAGAGGATTCCTTCGGCGGTGCGGACGGCTTCACTTCGACAATCGACGTGCGCGATCCGTGGGCGAGCGATTCGCCGGCCTCCGGGTACGGCTATCAGGAATGGCTCAGACAGAATGCGGGCAAGCCTCTGCCCGTCATCGGCTACAGCTGGGACATCGACGAGCGCCTGAAACCCATATCGGCGGACAAACTCAAGGCCGACTCTACGTATTGAAGGAAACCCAAGAAAGTGATACAATACAACGAATGATTCGAGAAAAGGTATTTAAAAGCGCGTGCGTGGCCTGCGCCACGCTGATCGTGGCTTTTTGCATGCTCGGCGGCTGCAGCCGCGAAGAGGCGGATGCCTCTTCGCCCAAGTCATATATGAACGACAAGGCTTTCATCGACGATCTCAAAGTCCTCAAGCGGGCGACCGACGAACTTCGCGCGGCTCATGCGAAGCTTGCCGCCGAAATGGCGGATATGATCGAGGCGGCGAAAAAGAAGCTCAAGACGGACGATCTTGCGAAGGTGCGCGCCGAGCTTGAAAAGAGCGAGAAATGGAATTCGCTTAAGGACCGCTGCGAAGATGCCGCGACCGCTTTGAAGGAAAGCATCCGCAAGACCGAAAACGTCGTACGCAAGAGAATTTCGAAATAGGAAAAGAAACCATGAAGAAGACCATACAACACCTCGCTTCGTTAGCATCAATGGCGCTTTGCGCGCTCTGTTCGCCGCTTGCCGCGTCAGCCGCGAACGGCCACATCTTCGACATATTCCCGTCGGACGAATTCGGAACGGCCGTTTCGAGTCCCGTCGCGTCGGCCGATGCGCCTTTGGGCGGCGGCGAGAAGGTGAACTTCGTCGTGCGCATGTACAAGGCGGACAATTCCTCGTCATCGACGAAGTGGCGCTTGAAGCATATCGGTCTCAACAGCGAGGCTGTCGATGCGGTTTTGAACCCCTTCGGCATCGGAATCTACGTTTCCGGCGAGATCCGCATCGCGACTTTGAAGAGCGTTCTTTCGACCGGCGATTACTTCTCCGATTTCGTCTTCGAATACGTCACCAAGCCGGGCGATTTCGCGCTTCCGATCGTTTTGGCCAATGCCGACGGCAAGCCGGCGAGCGATAGCGCGGTTTCCGATCTTTCCTATTACGTGAGTCCCGCGTCGGTCGGAGTATGGTCGATCGTAGACGGGAACGGTGCTCCCGCAAACTTCTGGTGGGGTACTCCTACCTACCCCGGCATAGGGGCTACCAGCTCGCAGGACTACTGCATGCGCGGTGCCGGTTTCCACGTGAAGACCATTGATTTCGATTCCGATTTCGAAGTTCCCAATGCCGATCCCGCGCAGGCGATCTGGCGCACGGTTCATGAAGGTTCAACCATCCCCGGCGGCGCCACTCCGAGCATTGAGGTGGTCGGCATGCCCACGAACGCCGTCACGCTTTACGTGTGGTCTTTGAACGAGACCGCCGTCATGGTCGACGGCGGCGTTCAGCGCGATATCCACGTCACCGCGACGACAACCGAGAAACGCTGGGTGAAAGAGATCAAGGTTGTCGCCGGTAAGCTTGAGTATCCTTTTGAAATCAGAGGCAAAGAGGGTCAAAATGGCGCGACGGATTATCTCGTTTTGAGCGCTTATCCCGACTTCAACTATTATGCGCTCGGATCTCCGGACTACAATACGCGTATTCCCGATTTCGTCACCGTCCGCGTGCAGTGCACCGAGCCGCTGCCGCCGTCGGTCAGGATCGCTCCGGCCAAGACCCCGATCACCGCCACGAGTGACTACACCAACTGCGTGACCGAGCTTCTCGTTTCCTTCACCCAGCCCTACACCGAGGACGTCGAAATTACGATCACGCCCTCGTTCGAAAACGGCGCTGCCGTCAGC
>JAFVZE010000301.1 GCA_017508315.1 Kiritimatiellia bacterium
CGGATCGGGAGATATGACGATCCGGATGGTTCCCCCGGCATCGGGAACGACATTGGCGCACGTCGCGACACCGGTGGTGTTTTTGCTCGTATTGAGCGAATCCTGAACCGTATTCCCGCCTTCGCACCGGTAACGGACGACACGGTTTTCGGACGCGGTCATCTGCGTTCCGATAAAACGCAGGGTATACGGACGACCGGGCTTGAGACCGGTGAGATCATACGCGAAATACGCCGGTTTGGGCTCGACAAAACTGTAACTGAAATAAAGCGAGGTCCCTCCATTGCGCGCGGCTTCAAAATCAGCCGCATCGCCGGTAAAAGCGCTTGTGGCGTTGGAGTTGTAGAGATTCTTCACCGCGGGTTGAACCGTGCGCAGAACCGCGTGGGCGGTTGAACCGTTTGACGCGACGAACGGCCCCTGCTCACCTCCGATTTCGAAAGCCGTATCCGCAAGAACGTTCCAGGTCTTGGTATCGGCCGCGGGTGTGCCGTAGGCATCCACGTAGATTTTCTTCGCTTTGTAAGGAAATCCCTTCACGAATACCGCCGTCCATGTCGCCGACCTGCTGCCGGTAACCGTGAGAGGATTCGCCGTTTTCACCTCGTCTGAATCAGGCGACGTCCAGCACAGGAACTGATAACCTGCCGCCGGAACGGCCGTGGCGACAAGCGATTCATCTGCCGAAAGAAGACGAGCGGACGCAGAGGCATAGCCGCCGACGGTCGCGGAAACGCTTCCGCCTTCCGTTGCACGCACGGCCACGACGTTCGCACCCGCTTTCAGGTCGTCTTTCGATATCCGGTAGGCGCACAGGCAGAAGTATCCCGTATTGTTACCGGGGCCTTTAGTAACGGTAACGGTTGCCTTTCCGTCCGCAGTTGGCTGAATGCCGGAAACGGTCGCGATTTCAGACTCGTTGTTCAGCGCTTCCAGATCGGCGCTTCCGGAAGTCGCCCCCGTCACGGTGTATGTCGCGGCATAGGATTTACTTGTGTCGCCGTTTGCACGGCAGGCAACGAACGAAAACGAATACGTCGCGGACGGATCAAGCCCGGAAACCTCGAGGATTCCGCTTGAGCTGGCGTTGCTGCCGAAAAATATCTGATTGTTCTGGGTATTGCCGCCGCGCGCCGCTTCAAACGGAGCGGCATCGCCCGTAAACGTATACGTCGCATGGGAATTATGGCTCTGATCCCCGGTTTTAGACTGCGTCACGTTGATGCCTGTCGGACGACCGGACGCATCCTTGAGATTCGTCATCGTACAAACAAAGACACGTCCGTCGTAATTTTTATTGTAGTGATTCCACGTCTTGGTATCAACTGCCGGGGTACCGCACGGATCGACGTAGATATCGGTGTCCTCCATCTCGACAATCATAAGAGCGCAGAGAAAACCGCGGCGACGCGCATCCTGATTCGATGCCGCTGCGGCTACGGTGAATTCGACGGAACCGTCCGAAAGCGGCGCGATGTCGAAAACGCGGGCGACCTGATCGGCGTTCTGGTTCACGTTCAGTTCCGCCCAACCGTCGGTGGCGCCGAAAACGGAATACCTAGTCGAGAGATCGACACCGGCCGCGACGGTACTCTTGTAGGATCCGAGGAAGCGGAATTCGTAACGCTTGGCCGGGTCAAGGCCCATCATCCGGGCACGGATGCAGGACGATTGAGCGGAATCATCAAGAGCAGGGTCGACGCAATAGACGACGGAAGAGTTCTTGGCGCGGGCGGGCTCGAAATCCGCGGCATCGCCGCTGTACACCGCTATCCCCGACCCTTCGTAACTGCGGGCCGGCGACATCAGAAAAAGGCTGACTCCCGTCGCCGCCCCCGTAGAATCCTTGAGATTCTTATAAAGCGCGGGCTTGCCGGAAGCATAGAACGAACAGGCATTCCAACCGGTCGGCAAGGCGACGGATGTCGAATAGATCTTGATCGTCGTCGCATGCGCGGCGGCAATCAACCCAAGGGCAAAAAATCCGCACACGGCAAGTCTGATTAAAGAATAACGACCGCCATTCAAAGTACCGATCTTTTTCATTCGTCTTTTCTCCTTGCTCATTGAATTCTTTTTACACATACACCTGTTGCACCGTCATCGGGTTCGCATATTACCACATATCTTTCCGAAAAAAGGAAATGACATATCAACTTTCTTACACAGTCGGACCTTTGATCGGCAATGAACATGTCATCTCACGATAATGACCAGTCCCTTGACTCTTTTCGGTACGAGCGGAAATGCGTTACCGCCTCCAAGAGGACCGTTTCCGCCGCTGCGCAGATACGTACCTGACACGAGATCGTAGAAGGCAGGCGCTCCGCCCCTGTTCGGGTCCATGACCGGCACCAGGTCCCGTACGGGAACGGCGCACCGTCCGGAGGTATCCTTCCGAAAGAGCTTGAACGAATAACATTTCACGGCGGCAAAAGACGTCGCCGCGCCGTCCGCGTCATCCGCGAAGAGATAGAGCGGCAGACGCGTGTCGTTCGGTCCCGCGACCGAACCGGAACAGCTCCCGTACGCCGTTTCGGTATCGCGCATGATGCAAGAAATATCCTGGGATCCCGCATCCAACGTCGTGACGATCCGGCAACGTCGACCGACCGCGACCGGATACGAGGCCCCGTCAATCGTCGCGACGTCGCCGAGATATCCCGCCAGCTGTTGAGTCCCGTCGCGGCCGTACAGCCAGAAACGACCGTCCGCGGCATCCCGCGATGAGCCGCAGAAAACGGATGAACCCGGAACGGCGATCCATTCCAGTTCGGCTTCCATTCTGAGTCCGTCACTGCCGACAACACCGAGATCGATGTAATCGTCAACACCGTCGGTCTGTATGCAGTCAAGTCCGTACTCCGGCGGTTTCTCGGCCGTAAACCCCTTTACCGACGAGAGACAGGCGTCCCCGACTGCGCCCACGGCACCCGCCAATTCGACGGCATCACGTACCGCCGCGCCGTGCCAGACGTTCCCTTCCGCATCATGGAGACGCACAAGAGCCGCATCCGGACCATTCGCGACAAGATACGAAACACGCGGCGAGGTCCCGCCGTAGTCCAGTTCCGAGACGACGCGGCACGTCGTTCCAGCCGTGAAGTCTACTCCGTGAAGCCGGGTCCATGCGACGCCATCCTTCGTACCGACAAGCCCGCAGAGTACAAGTCCGTTACCTTCTTCCACGGTCACTATCGACGCCTGGACTCCTTTGGAAACGCAGGTCTCGAGGAGCGCATCCAGCACTTCGGCATCGAAGCCGTTGGATGCGGCAACGGTCATCTCGATACGTACTACGCCGCTTTTAGCGTCATTCGCCTCAAAAAGAGCGTCTTCACCTGAACGCGAAACGGCTGCCGGATCAGTTGACGGACGCCGGACCCACGCCCCGCCTGTCGTGACGTCGGAGGCGGCATCGCCGACGAACCAGACGCCGCCTGCCGCCAGACCGGCCGATCCCGAAAGCGCCGGGACAACCGGCACGGTTCCGTCATCGGCGATGTCCGGAATGCTGAAAGCATACGAAAGGAAAAACGATCCCCCGGCAAGGGCATCGCATATGACGTCATCAGGCAAGCTTAAATCATATACACCCGGACCGGAAAGAGTCCGGTCCACCGCGGCGACGACACCTCCCGCCTCGTTCGTCACGGAAAGGCGCAACGTGGTTCCGTCGAGACAGGCGACCTGTTCCTTCACTTCAACGGAAACACTCCCCTGCCGGAAAAAGTTCGTGATATCCTGCGTCTGGGCGCCGAAGACGACGTACGGATCCCAGACGATCCCGCGACCCTCGACGCAGACGCCGCGTCTCGGACGGTCGGTACCGGTTTCTTCGACCGTGTCGTGCGTCACGTGTGTGGCGGCGAGCCGCGCCTCTTCCAGTGTCGGGTAGGTATTGACGCCGTTCACCGCGAACGCATCCGGTTTCGCCGGAGGCGGCAGCACGAAAATCCCGTTGGCGACAGGCCGGATCGGAGCGGTATCCCGCGGCGAAAGCACGTACCCGCCGTGCGCCGTGGCGGGGCCGCCGAACATCATTCCCGCGGCGGCCTGCGCCCACATCTGCGCAGACCCGCCGCCGTCGAGTTCACCGACCTCGTTACACCCCTCGTCGATCATCATACGGTACGCATCGACGTCCGGGAAGTCCGCGAGAATTATGCCGCCCGGATCGCTCGTAAACAGAACGAGATTCGTGGCGACGCCCGTTGCGTTCGTTCCGATTCCGACAAGTGTCCGCCAGTAGGCCGTGCGGCTCTGGTAATTGCCGATCGTGGTTGAAAAGTCGTACCCGTCGGGCGAGGAACCTCCGCCTACGGGATTGATGACGCCGCCCTTCACAGGATAATTCTGATAGTTGGTGCGTACGGCGTTGCGCACCTTCCGTCCCGACGCGCCGAGCTGCCACGACCGGGACGGATCGCCGCCCGGGTATCCGGCCGCACAGTCGAGCCGTCCGTGATAGAGGTTGTGATCGCCCAGTTCGGCGAAATAACAGTAATCCGTCGATCTTCCCGCGCTCCATCCGCCGTGAACGAGCAGACTGTCGGAAATGACCAGTCCCGTCGGGCGGGCCTCGTCAACATCCGTCCGGAAATAGTCGCCGTTGATGCCGGCGATCGGCACGACTCCCGTCTCCGTGCGGAGATTTTCCGCCATCGCACCGAGTGCGGAGCGCTTCGCGCCGGATGCGTTCGTGTCGCCGTGCCAGACACGGATGCGATATCCTTTCGTCAGATCGAACTTGAATAGAGCCGCTTTCGCCCGCGATCTTGAATAGGTGATGAAACGCACACCTGCGTAACCGTTGTAATCAACCGTCTCGGTGCGGACATACCCCTCGATGGCCGCCGCGGCATCCACGGCGGACAATGCCGTCAGAACGGCAAACGCGATCGAAGTCAAAAACTGCATGCGAATTTCATCGGCAAAAACATACTATCACACATTTTAAGGTCAGGCGGAAATGCCATATCAACTTTCTTTCGGGCAGTACCGGACGCAAAGGCACATCAACGTGGGGACCCCTCACTCGATGTGCGCAGAAACGGTCCGGCGGCACTGGATCTCTGCAACATCGCCGCCGGACGGGCGGAACTTTTCTTCGAGCTTATGCTCTCGCCGTGGGACTACGCAGCCGGCGCGCTCATAGTCGAAGAAGCCGGCGGCATCGTCACCGCACGGACGAGAGCTTCCCGAGAACGAACATCTCCAGATACGGCAGTCCCGCCGTGTACGCCCGGCCGTGATCGCAACAAGGCAATTCCACGAATCGGGCGTTTTTATGTCCGAGCGCCGTGCAGGAGGCGATCAGCAGACGGTTTTCCTCGCTCCGGCACTTCCACTCGTACGGCGGCTGTCCGCAGACGGATAGAATCGGCGGAAGATTTTCACCCACCCACGCGAGCGGTGCGAGCGCGTCGATCTTGGGCAGGAACTGCGCATCCTTGTCTCCCGAAAATTTTCTGACGTTGAAATGCTTCGTCGCCTGCCCGGAAATCGGCACCAGCCCGGCGATCGACGTATTGGCGATTCCGTGCCGCGCGAGATATGCGGGGTTCATTCCCGCCATCATCGTGAGATAACCGCCCGCGCTAATTCCTGCGACGAAGATCCGGTTGGTGTCGCCGCCGTAACGGCCGATGTTCCGGAATGTCCAGGCGACGGCCGCGGCGGCATCCTCGACACAGTCTTTGCCCGACGCCGCTTCGCCTCCGAGCAGCCGGTAGCCGACCGCCACCTGGGCGATGGAAGCGTCGATCGGCACGAAATGCCGATTGCCGTTTTCAAGTCCGCCACCGTGGAACCACACGACGACGGGAAAGGATTTCGCATTTTGCGGGATGCGCAGATCGAGAACGCATCGCTTTCCCTCGGCATATCTGATCGAGCGCTCTTCGCGGACACCGGCGAAAAGCGAGACGGAAACGACAGCGGACACGACGATAAAAAAGAACGATTTCATTATGTCGCGAGTATA
>JAFVZE010000302.1 GCA_017508315.1 Kiritimatiellia bacterium
ACCATAACAACACAAGGAGTTGAAAAACTATGGCAGGAAAGCTTGAAGATCGCGTCAAAGACATCATCGTCGAACAGCTCGGCGTAAATGCTGAACAGGTTACCGCGGAAGCGTCGTTCATCGACGATCTCGGTGCCGACTCGCTCGACAGTGTTGAGCTCATTATGGCGTTCGAGGAAGAATTTGGTGCGGCAATCCCCGAAGAGGATGCTGAAAAACTCACGACCGTCGGCAAGGTCGTTGATTACCTTAAGTCGAAGGGCTACGGCGACGACGGCGCCGCTCCCGCGCAGTAATTCGCGTAGACGGCAGAAACAGACAAGGAGCGGACATCCGGAGTCGGATTTTCGCTCCTTGTTGTTTTGAACGAGTGCTATTTCGGAAATATGATAGCTTATATTCGAGGAATTCTTGCCGAAAAGGAGCCGACACGCGTTATTATCGAGGCTGCCGGGGTCGGGTACGAGCTTCTGATTCCGCTTTCGACGTACGAGCGTCTGCCGCGCGAAGGGGAAGAAGTTAAACTTCCGGCCTATCACTGCGTCCGCGAAGATGATGAAATCCTCTTCGGATTCTCGTCGGCGGAGGAACGCGATCTTTTCACCAAATTGACCGCGGTGAGCGGCGTCGGGCCGAAGATTGCCCTGGCCATCCTTTCCGGCGGTTCGGTCGGTGAACTCTCGCTGGCGATCGCCGGTGGCAACGCCAAGCGCATTTCATCGGTCAAAGGCGTGGGCAAGAAGACCGCCGAGAAGATATGCATCGAGCTCAAGGACAAGGTGAACGCCATCGAGGCGCTCGCCGCGACGGACCGCAAGGGCGCTTCCGGTGCCGCTCCTGTGCTGCACGATGCGATTCTCGCGCTTTCCGCGCTCGGTTTCAGCGAAGAGACGGCCAACAGGATGGTTTCCGGAGTAGTCGCGAAGAATCCGGACGTGAAGGATGTCGAAACGATTATCCGGATGGCGCTTTCAGGCAGATGATCAGAAAAAAGGAGAGAAAAAAATGAAGAAAACGATATTAACCGCCGTCGCGTTCGCATGCGCCGCGGCGTTTGCCGGCGAGCGTCAGGCGCTTTGGCCGTCGGTGGAGAAAATTCCTGATTTCCAGGAGCATCAGATCGGTGCGATGACGGATGAATCCGGCGCGGCGGGATTTGTCGCCGCCGAGCATCGCATGCCGTATCTCGAATGGTTCGAACCTCCCGCAAATCCCAACGGCGCATGCATGATTCTCGTTTCCGGCGGAAGCTACCGGAGCTGCTGCGACGTGAATCTCGTCAAGAACATCTGGCGCAGGCGTTTTTCCGAGCTCGGATATGTCTGCGTGAATCTCGTGTACCGCACGCCGCGCGCGGAGAACAGGCCATGCTACTGGAGCGCCTGGCAGGACGGACAGCGCGCGGTGAGGCTCGTGCGCGATGCCGCCGCGAAGCGCGGGTTCGATCCCGAGCGTATCGGCGTTATCGGCATGTCGGCCGGCGGCCACCTGACGACCATGTTGGCGACCAGCGCGCTCACCGCGTCCTATGCGAAGGTCGACGGGATCGACGACATCCCTTGCCATATCAATATCGCGGTCTGCGGCGCTCCGGCGTACAATACGCAGACCGCCGCCGCCGGAATAGCCCGTCCCGAAGACGGCACGCTTCTGCTTGACGGCCTCAAGGTGAACGACTGCTTCGCGTTTGACGAAAAGACGTGCCCGATCAGCTTCCACCACGGCGGAATCGATCCTTATACTCCGAACGGTTCGACGCTCTGCTACCGTGAACTCCGCAAGCGCAAAATCCCGGGCGAGCTCCATCTTTACGCCGATTGCTCCCACGGCGCGTTCGGGCTGGAACGGGCGGTCGAGTTCATGCGTCAGATGAATTCGACGGCAGGCTCGGCGAAGCGACGGAACGCCGAATTTACACGGGAAAATACACGGAGAAAACCGAGCGCGTCGAGCTTTGGGGCGGTGTAAGGATGCCGTTGCCTTTTCCCGCGCACACGAACGCTCCGTATCTGACGTGGTATGTGCCCAAGAAGCTTTCGACCAAGGCGATCCAGATCGTGTTTCCGGGCGGGGGTTACAGCCGCTGCAACGTTACCGGCGAAGGACTGCCGGTCGCGGAATATTTCAACGCGAAAGGTATGACGGTCGTGATCGTCAACTACCGCACGCCGCGTCCGCCCAAGGGCAATCCCAAGCATCTGACGGCATGGGCCGATGCGCAGCGCGCCGTAAGGCTCGTGCGCGCGTCCGCGGCGCAGCGCGGTCTCGATCCCGGGAGAATCGGCGTGATGGGCTTCTCCGCCGGCGGACATCTTACGCTTATGGCCGCGCTCAGCTCGACATATCCGGCGTACAAAGATCGGCAGATCAACGATGCCGCCGAGAAAGTCTCCTGCAAGGTGCAGTGGGCCTGCCCGATCTATCCGGCGTATGCGCTTACCGACGGCGCCGATGTTCCGAATAAATTCGGCGGCAACGACGAAAAGTCCGAGCCGGTTGCGGAATTCCTCTTCGACATCAATACGCCGCCTATGTGTTTCGTGCACGGCGACGCCGATGGCTGGGCGGCGATGAACAGCGTCAAAATCTGGGAGCGCCTGCGGCGCATGGGCGTGCAAAGCGATCTGCATACGCTCGCGAAGCGAGGACACTGCTTCCAGTTCAAGGCCGCCGACGGAACCGGCAGCGCCACCTGGCTCGACCGCGTCTGGGATTTCCTGAGCCGCAAAGGTTTCAACAAGTAAATGAAAAACGAGGAAAAACAAATGAAAATGATGATTCTCGGAATCGCTTCCGCTGTCGTGCTGTCGGGACTCTCCGCGTCCGGCGCAGCCAAAGAGTCCGGCACCGCCTACGCCAAGGACGCGCTCATGCCTTATGTCGAAAGCGGCGAACTGCCTGGCGCGATCAGCGTGTTCTACAACAACGGCGTTCAGGAAACGGTATGCGTCGGCTATGCCGATGTCGCCGCCGGGCGCAAAATCACGATGGACGACGTCTACATGCAGTGCTCCCAGACCAAGGGCTTCTGCGGCGTGACCGTGGCCAAGCTTGTCGAGGAAGGCAGGATCGCGCTTGACGATCCCGTTTCGAAATATCTCCCCGAGTTCAGGGAACTTTGGATTCTCCGGTCGAACACCAACGGCGTGAAGACGCTGGTGAAGGCCAAAAATCAGCTTACCGTGCGCATGTGCCTCAACCATACCGGCGGTTTCCCGTTCGAGATCTGCGCCAAGCAGGGCTACGCGAAGGGCGGCGGCTGGTCGGGCGGCGCCCCGCTACGGCAGGCGGCGATGATTGCGGCCGCTTCCCCGATCCTCTTCGAGCCCGGAACCAGGGCGCAGTATTCCAACACCGGTATCGACATCGGAGCCGCGGTCGTGGAAGTCGTCACCGGCATGAAGTGGGAGGATTATCTCAAAAAGACGGTGCTCGAGCCGCTGGGGATGAACTCCACGTCGTTCAAGCCCACGGACGAGCAGCTCAAGACCCAGGTCGAGATGTACGACTGCGTCGCCGGGAAGAAAGCCAAATACCGCCTGCAGAACAATTGGCAGCAGCGTCCGTACAACGGCGAGCACGTGTTCGCTTCGGCCGGCGCGGGACTTTGGACGACGGCTGGCGACCAGCTCAAGTTCTACAAGATGCTCATGAATCTCGGTCTCGGCGAAAACGGAGCGCGCATTCTCAAGGAAGAGACGGTAAAGTCGATTCTCGCCGTCTCCACCCGTCCCGCCGGTCTCGGCGGCTATTCGCTCGGACTGTCCGCTCCCGAAACCGACGGCGAGAACGCGTGGTTCGGCCACGGCGGCGCGTGGGGCACGAACTGTCAGGTCAACTACCACCGCAGACAGCTGAAACTCTGGGCGGTGCAGCTCAACGGATCTCCGCGTCCGTGGGACAAGGCGCGCGCGGCGGCGGCGGAAAAGTTTTTCGCGGCGAAGATCGACAACTCCGGAACCGATGCCTACACCGGGCGCATGAAGTGATTGCGCATCTCAGTCGTTGAGAAACGAACTGACTTTGAAAAGGTGCTCGACCAGTTTGCGGTCGAGCATTTTTTCGAGATAAGGGATTATTTCGTGGCGGACTTTGTTGCGTTCGATCGAGGTGTCGCCGTTGGAAGCGTCCTCGCGCCACTGTTCGCCGAATTTTCTCAGATAGTCCTTCAGCTCCCGGTCGCGGCAGCCGAGCAGGGGGCGGACGAAGCGGATGTCGCCCACCCGGGAAGTTTCGCGCATTCCGCAGAGCGAGGCGCGTTTGAGTTTCATGAGGAAGGTTTCGGCGACGTCGTCCATGTGGTGGCCGGTGGCGATCGCCTCGAGCCCGAGTTTCTTCGTGCATTCCGAGAAAAAGTCCAGCCGCACCCGTCTCGCCGCCATTTCCAGCGATTCGCCGCGTTTTTTCTCGACTTTGGCGTGAATCCCCCTGAACGGGACGCCGAGGCGTTTTGCGAGAGCGCGGACAAAGCGGTATTCGGCTTTCGATTCCCTGCGAAGACCGTGGTCCACATGGAGAATGACGAAACGCCTGGCGGCATTGCGCTTTTTCCCGCCTTTGGTCATCAGGAACGCAAGCGCCACCGAATCCGAGCCGCCGCTGACGGCCAGCCCCACGCGTCCCGAAGGGAGTATTCTGTTGTTTATGCGCATTCCGCGGATAGTATACCACAACGGAAAGGCCGTCTGCGGCCGATTCCCGCCCGAGGCGGGCGAGGCTCAAATGTTCCGCCATCGGAGGTCAAAGTGTGGTATAATATCCAGACAACCGATTTAACTACGACTGCAACAACAGTGAAGGAAATAAGGAAATGGCAAAAAAGATCATGGTTGACGGCAATACCGCCGCTGCCCAAATCGCGTTCGCGTGCTCGGAAGTAGCCGCGATCTACCCGATTACCCCGTCTTCGCCGATGGCCGAGACGTGCGATGAGCTCGCCTCGCTCAAGAAGGTGAACATCTGGGGTTCGATTCCCCAGGTCGTCGAGATGGAATCCGAAGGCGGCGCCGCCGGTGCCGTGCACGGCGCGCTTACGACCGGCTCGATGACCTCGACGTTCACCGCGTCGCAGGGTCTTCTGCTGATGATTCCCAACATGTACAAGATCGCCGGCGAGCTCGCTCCCTGCGTATTCCACGTCTCCGCCCGCTCGCTCGCCTGTCAGGGCCTGTGCATCTTCGGCGACCACGGCGACGTCATGGCATGCCGTCAGACAGGTTTCGCGATGCTCTGCTCCAACTCCGTGCAGGAGTCGCACGATATGGCGATGGTCGCCCACGCCGCGACGCTCGAGGCGAAGGTTCCCTTCCTCCACTTCTTCGACGGCTTCCGCACCTCGCACGAGGTCCAGAAGATCGACGAGATCGGCTACGACGTCATCCGCGAGATGATCAACGACGATTACGTCGCCGACTTCCGCCGCCGCGCGCTCGATCCCGAGCATCCGACGATGCGCGGCACGGCCCAGAACCCCGACGTCTACTTCCAGGGCCGCGAAAGTTCCAACAGGTACTATGAAGCGACGCCCGCCATCGTCCAGAAGTACATGGACAAGCTCGCGAAGCTCACGGGCCGCGCCTACAAGCTCTACGATTACGTCGGCGCCGCCGACGCCGAATACGTCGTCGTCGCGATGGGCTCGGGGTGCGACACCCTCCACGAGACGGTCGACGCGCTCGTCAAGGAAGGCAGGAAGGTGGGCCTTTTGAAGGTGCACCTCTACCGTCCGTTCTCGATGAAGGATTTCGTCAAGGCGATCCCCGAGACGGTTAAGGTCATCACCGTTCTCGACCGCACGAAAGAACCCGGCGCCAACGATCCTCTCTATCTCGACGTCACCGCCGCCATCGGCGAGGGTCTGCAGGAAGGCGTCATCTCCTTCAAGTACCCGAAGGTGCTCGCCGGCCGCTACGGTCTCGGCTCGAAGGACTTCACCCCGCAGATCTGCAAGGAGATCTACGACAACATGACCGCCGACAAGCCGAAGAACCACTTCTGCTGCGGTATCGTCGACGACATCGGCGGCGAGTCGATCCTCGGCGACCAGTCCTTCGTGATGCCCACGGGCGAGCGCAAGGAGTGCATGTTCTGGGGCCTCGGCGCCGACGGCACGGTGGGCGCGAACAAGAACTCCATCAAGATCATCGGCAACTACACCGAGAACTTCGCGCAGGGTTACTTCGAGTACGACTCGAAGAAGTCGGGCGGCGTCACCATCTCGCACCTCCGTTTCGGACCCGAGATGATCCGCAGCCCCTACTTCGTCAACGCGGCCGACTTCACCGCCTGCCACTGCTTCCCGTATCTCGAAAAGTACGACATGCTCAAGGCCGCGAAGCCCGGCAGCGTGTTCCTTCTCGCCTCGCCCTATTCGGCCGCCGAGATCTGGAACCACATGCCCGATGAGGTCGAACAGGCCATCATCGACAAGAAGCTTCAGTTCTACGTCATCAACGCCGCGAAGATCGCGCTTGAAAACGGCATGGGCACGCGCACGAACACGGTTCTCCAGACCGCGTTCTTCAAGCTCTCCGGCATCAAGCTCACCAAGGCCGACGGCACCGAGCTCGATCCGATCCAGGTGCTCAAGGACTACGCCGAGAAGGCCTACTCCAAGAAGGGTCAGGATGTCGTCGAGATGAACTGGAAGTGCATCGAGGCCGCTTCCGCCGCGATCGAGAAGGTCGATTATCCTTCCGCTCCGGCCGGCAAGCTCAAGATGCCCGCGACGGTCGCTGCCGAGGCGCCCGACTTCATCAAGAACGTCACCGCCAAGATGATCGCGCAGAAGGGCAACGAGCTTCCCGTCTCGGCGATTCCGGACGACGGCACGTGGCCGACGGCCACCACCCAGTGGGAGAAGCGCAACGTCGCCGCGTTCATTCCGGCGTGGGATCCTTCCGTGTGTATTCAGTGCGGTCAGTGCTCCATCATCTGCCCGCATGCGGCCATCCGCATGAAAGTCTACGACGAGGACAAGCTCGCGGGCGCTCCGGCGACGTTCAAGTCGGCCGATTCGAAGACCCCGAAGATGAAGGCTCTCGGCGCGAAGGTGACCGTTCAGGTCGCTCCCGAAGACTGCATGGGCTGCGAACTCTGCGTCGTCAAGTGCCCGATGGCCGCCAAGGGCGCGCTCAAGATGGTCGAGCAGATTCCTCTGCGCGAGACCGAGGCCGCGAACTGGAAGCACTTCCTCGCGATTCCCGACGTCGATCCGGCGAAGCTCGACACCAAGCAGGTCCTCGACTCGCAGCTCAAGCGTCCCTTGTTCGAATTCTCCGGCGCGTGCGCGGGCTGCGGCGAGACGCCTTACGTCAAGCTCCTCACCCAGATCTGCGGCGACCGTCTGCTCGTCGCCAACGCCACCGGCTGCTCGTCGATCTACGGCGGCAACCTGCCCACGACGCCGTACTGCCAGCGTGCCGACGGCAAGGGCCCGGCGTGGTCGAACTCGCTCTTCGAGGACAACGCCCAGTTCGGTATGGGTATGCGCGTCTCCGCCGACAAGCTCTATGAATACGCTATGGAGCTTGTCGACAAGGTGATCGCCGCTGAAGGCGCCCCGGCGGAGTTCAAGGCTCTCTGCGAGAAGATCAAGGCCGTCGACCAGTTCGATGAGAAGGGTCAGGGCGTCGAAGAGATGCGTAAGCTCGTCGCCGAACTCAAGGTGGCGTGCGAAGCCGGCGTCAAGGCGGGCTGCGACGTCTCCAAGCAGCTTCTCGGCGTTGCCGACAACCTCGTCAGGAAGTCCGTGTGGATTCTCGGCGGCGACGGCTGGGCCTACGACATCGGTTACGGCGGCTTGGATCACGTCCTCGCTTCCGGCAAGAACGTCAAGGTTCTCGTCATGGACACGGAAGTCTACTCCAACACCGGCGGTCAGGCTTCGAAGTCGACCCCGATCGGCGCGATCGCCAAGTTCGCGGCGTCCGGCAAGGTTCAGGCGAAGAAGAACTTGAGTCTTATGCAGATGCAGTACAAGAACGTCTATGTCGCCTACGTCTCGATGGGTGCGAACCCGGCAGCGACGGTGAAGGCGTTCAACGAGGCGGAGAACTACGACGGCCCCGCGCTCATCGTCGCGTACGCGCACTGCATCGAGCAGGGTCTTCTCACCAAGACCGGCCCGGCGCACCAGCAGGCGGCGGTCGACTCCGTCCACTTCCCGCTGTGGCGCTACGACCCGCGTGCGGCGGCGCAGGGCAAGAACGGCCTTACGCTCGACTCGAAGGACAAGTCCGACACGGTCTCGTTCGCCGAGCGCGCGCTTTCGAAGGACTGCGGCGAAAACCGCTTCAAGCAGCTCGTCAAGATCGTCGGTCAGGAAAAGGCCGAGGAAACCTTGAAGCGCGCCGAAGCCGGTTTCAAGGAGAACTACAAGCTCCTCGCCGAACTCGCGCAGCTGCCGACGCTCTAACCAAGCGCGACTGCAGGTAAAAAAGAATCCGCGCCTTGAGTGGTGCGGATTCTTTTTTATTGCCTTTATGGGGGTCTTGTCCCCAAAAGGTCCTTATTGCGCACTAATAGCGATAAAGTTGCAAAAAGTTAGGGGGGGGGGTAATTTGTTGCAAATATCTCAAGGCTTGGGCTTGACGGCAATCTCTCGTTTATGATATCCTACAAGGCAACTGAAAGAAAGGTTGCTGTCCGCTCTATTGGATAGCAGTGGATAAATTCATAAGGTGGTTATGGAACTGTTCAATATTCTTTTTGCGTCGCTTGCGCTGTCGATATTCCCGCAGGGGACGAACGATATGACTGCGGCGGTGATGGCGGCGGTTGACAAGGTGCGCGCAAACGGCGGCGGCAGGATAGTGTTCGCTCCGGGAGATTACCATTTCCGCTCGCCGCAGAAAAAGAACTGGTACGTGTCCAATCACCGCAATCCGATGCCGCGCGAAGTTTTTCTGCCGATAACCAACATCGGCAACGCGGTTTTCGAGTCAAAGCGCGCGGAATTCATTTTCCACGGCGGCGGTCTCGGTTTTGCTTTGGTAGACTGCGGGAATGTAACACTCAGAGGAATTTCTTTCGATTATTCCCGACCGTACAATACGGAATGGCGTCTTGTCGGACTGGAGAACGGCGAGCCGGTTCTCGAGACCGATCCGGAAATTTTCCCGTTTGCGGTGAAAGAAGGGATGCTCTACAATGACGGTGAATGCTGGCACGGAAAAGAAACGCTTGCGTTTCTGTTCGACGCGCAGACGCATCAGCTGATATCGGTAGGACATTTCGGCGGGGGCTGCGAACGTATTTCCGAAAGGAGGATCCGGCTTAAATTCCAGTCGTCGAAGTGGCGTTATTCGCGTCCGCTCAGGCCCGGAACGATTTACGTCACCCGCTGCACCTACCGGCCCAATCCGGCAGTGCTTTTGTATCGCGCCCATTCAACGCTTTTTGAAGATGTGATCGTGCGCGCCTCCGGCGGCATGGGCATTATCGCACAGCGCTGCAGCGGCGTCACCATTCGAGGCACGGGAAGCGCGAAGTCCCGTTCGGCTGGCGCGATGGCGCGCAAAGGTTCGGGGCGCGTCACTTCCATGCAGGCGGACGCGACGCATTTTTCAAACTGCAAAGGGCTCATCACCGTAGAAAACTGCTACTTCGAAGGAATGGTCGATGATGCCATAAACGTTCATTCCACCTGCCTGAAAATCGAGAAGGTGATATCGTCGGATCGTCTGTTGTGCAGATATATGCACCATGAATCATTCGGTTTCGAGACGTTTCTGCCGGGTGAGCGGTTGCGGTTTATCCGGGTTGAATCATTCGAGCCGGGGATGGAGACTGTAGTAAAGGATGTAAAATGGCACGATCCGACGCTTGTTGAGTTGACGCTTGCAGAACCGGTTCCTGCGCAATACAAGGCCGGAGACGCGGTCGAAAACGCCCTTTGGCAGCCGTCGGTGGTCTTTTCGCGCAATGTAGTTTCGCTTTCAACTCCGCGTGCGACGCTTTTCACAACACCGGGCAGGGTGGTGTGCGAATCGAATCTCTTCGATCGTGTAGGAGGGCAGCCCATCCATCTCAGCGGAGATGCCGCCGACTGGTACGAGTCGGGGGCGTGCCGGGATGTCACGATCCGCGGCAACGTGTTCAAAGAATGTTTTACCCAATACAAAGGAGGCCGGCGAGGTCTCATAACCGTCAACCCCAACATAAAAGACATCGGCTCCCAGAAAGAGCGCTACCACCGCAACATCCTGGTGGAGGGCAACACTTTCGACTGCGGCGACATTCCGCTTGTGTGGGCATGGTCGGTTTCAAATTTCGTCTGGCGCGCCAATACCGTGCGAAGACCCTCTGGCGCCAAAACCGAACCGTTCATTTTTGAACACAGCGACGATATCCGTCTAAAACATACTGGCATGAATACAAAGAAAGGGAAATAAAATGAAGGTTCTTTTTCCGGTCGCGCTTCTATGTGCATCGGCCGCGCTTGCTGATGTGGTGTTCCCGGCGGGTGAAACGACCGCCATCAAGGACGATCGCTCCTACACTCATGCCGCCGACGGGGCGCTTGTCATCGAGAAGGATGCAACGGTCGATATCACCGGCAGCGTCGGATATGATGCCTCGGATGTTGTTTCTGCGGACGTGCCTGTCATGAGCATGACGACCGGTTCGGTACTCAAGGTGTCGCAGGGAGGTTCGCTTACGTTCACCGATCTTGCCGGCGCGCTTGATGTAAACGGCTCTGCGCAGAGCCCTGCGAAAATTTTTGTGGAGGGCGGCGAATTCAAGCTGGCGGCTACGCGGCATTCAGGAATGCATCTTCTCGGCTACCTGACGCTCGGTGAACATTCGCTGCTTGAAGTTTCGGGAAGCGGAATTTTCGAGATGTCCGCGATAGCCGGAAACAATCCGCGCTTTGCGATTATGAGAAACCAGGGCGGAACCATTCTGTTCAAGGATAACGCTCAATTCAAACTCGGTGACGTGTGCAACACTTCGACTTTGTTTTCTAACGGCTATGTGGAATTTTCCGGCAATTCCGTTCTTGACTATTGCTCCGGTGTAAATTCAGCTCTCGGCGGCATCCAGATAGGAACTACGACGGCGAGCACTTCGATGACCACCAAAGTCGTGCTCAAAGGCAACGCTTCCACCAGCCAGATCAACTTCGGCTATCCGAACGCCGTCAGGATGGCAAATCCCAAAAAAGGAACCTGGTCGACTCTCAGTCTGCAATCGAAGGGGACTGTCGGTCTTGGGGCGTTGACGCAGGTCGGCGTCGCCTCTGCAGACAGCAGCTGGAAAGGGGGCGCTACGCTCGAGGTCTTCGACGGTTATGTTCAGACCGGCGGAAATTACGGCTTGATCGTGGGACATGTCGCCGACGGCACCACCCAGTTCTGCACCGGTATCGTCAATGTCGCCGGCGGCGCGTATACTGTTCGGGCCGTTCAAGGCGGTAATGCCGAAGCAAAAAAGGCTTTTTGCGGAACGCTGATAGGACGCGGTCCGGCAATCGCCGGCGATGGAATTTACGCCGATGCGACGCTCAACGTTTCCGGCGGTGTTTTCACCAATCAGATCGCCTATTTCGTCGTCGGCACAGGGCGCAGCGTCGGCCGCGTCGTGCAGACCGGCGGCGAAATCAGGTCGACTCCGGTCTGCAAACGTCCGCTGGTCGTCGGCTTTGCCGGCGGCAACGGCGCGTTCACGGTATCCAACGGCGTTACCACCGCTTCGAGCGACGTTTATGTCGGCGGAGCGCCGCTTGATGCGTTTGACAAGACCGCCTCCGACACCGACTTCCGCCAATCTACCGGTGACGGCAAAGATTATGCTGAAGACTACACGCTCGGCGGTGCCGTCGGCAAGCTGACGGTCGCATCCGCCGATACGTCGAAGGAATGTACTTTTACTGCGCTTTCCACGAGAGCGTCAGAAGGGAAACTTTATGTCGGACAGAACGGCAGCGGCGAAGTTGAAATCGGAGAAGGCGGCGAGCTGATCGTCAACGGCGCCGAATTCGCCGGTACAAGTTCCGCGCTCCGCTGCAGGCTTGGCGCATCCGGTGCCGGGACTTTTGAAATCAAAGGCGCTTTGACGGTCGGCGAGGGTGCGCGGCTTGTGGTCGACGCTTCGGCTTATGCCGGTAAGCGCTCATGGGTTCAGCTTGTGAAATGCCTCTCGCGCACCGGCTCGTTCTCCGTATCGTTCGAAGGGGATTCCCGCGGTATGGAAATTGTTCAAAACCGTCCTGGGCATGAAGACGGCTCGGTGTGGCTTTACGCCAAAAGAGGTTTGACGGTTTCAGTTAAGTGACAAGGAAAAGTATCATGATTAAGCGACTTGTTTTTCTGCCGGCGCTGATGGCATTCGCCGGTTGTTCAAAGCCCGTGCAGCAGATAGACGCGGTAAGACTCGAGCCGGGCAGAACCGAAATCGTGCTTGCTCGCGGCGCATCGCCGGTCACGCGTTTTGCGGCGAAGGAGCTGTCCGTTTTTCTTGCTAAAACGATCGGCGGGGAGATCCCGCTTGCGGACGCTCCCAGCGAGGGAAAGACCTCCATCGTGCTTGGTACCAACGAGTGGTCGACGGCGGCCGGAATCGATCTTACGGGTTCTCCCCGCGATACGTTCAGGATCAAGACTGTAAACGGCAGAGTTTTCATCGCCGGTATTGATGACGCCAAAGCAGATATCGAAAAGCTGCTGCCGAAGGGTCGCAAGGCTGATTTAAAGTTTGAGCGCGGAACGCTTTTCGGCGTTTACGAATTTCTTGAGCGTTACGTCGGGGTGCGGTTTTATTTTCCCGGGGAGCTCGGTACGGTTGTGCAGCCTAAAGCGTATGTCGGACTTCCA
>JAFVZE010000303.1 GCA_017508315.1 Kiritimatiellia bacterium
ATAACGAATGTGCCGGGAACGTATCCGGCATCGGTGTCGAAAGTGTACACTCCGACATCATGATTGACGATTGAACCGATCTCAAAACGCATGACATCCTCTTCCCTGTACTTCATCAGTTTAAGAAGTCCCGAACCTCCTCCTGAGCGTTGCAGCAATTTGATCGAATGCTTTACAATCGGCGAGAATGCCGCAAACGTAACGGTATTACCGTCAATCGTTTGAGTTGCAGGAACGCTCAATTCAATGCAGCCGTCCGGAAAAATCCGCTTCAAAAACGCCCCTTCGGGTATACCCTCGCCGCTGACAGACGTACCGGCCGAAAGCGTATGCGCTTCGCCTTTAAGAAACAGATACGGAGAACCGGCCTGCTGCGAATATACGCCGGTCACGTCGACTGGGGAACTTTGCGGAGCGTACACCCTTATATCGCCCCAACTGAAGCGCAGGGTTCCGTCCGGCATAAAGCCGGCGGCGCGGTTCTCGCCCGGGGCTTTAGCGTAAAGATCAAGCCGAAAGGCCTGTGTTCCCGTATTCGCCCAGACTCCGTTGTCCGCACTTGCATAATCGCCGCAGAAAATCGATTTCTGAATATATGCTGCGGCGGAATATCCGTTGTAGACATCGCAGTAGAACTGAACTGCAAAACAGGAGTTGTCGTACCGGCTGACCGTTACCGTATGATCACCCACCAACAGCGTACGGTTTACGGTATCGGGCGTGAACGCCTCGTCCTTGCCGCACATCTGATAAACCGCGACATCGCGGTTGAGCTTAATGAATTTAAGTCCCTGCGCTCCGGAAAAATCAACTTTGACATCCTCGCCTTCCCCTACCGCGCCGCCGACCCAGTTCGCCGCGTCAAAGTAATCGGCGGCATTCGTCACCGTGCCGCCGGTGCCGGAAAAATCCCAGACATTCGTCCGCACCGCCGCCGAACCCGGCAGACCGCAGAGGCACAAAGCCGAAAACAGCAAAACAACCGTCACGTTTTGTTTTTTCATAATCATATAACCTTTCCGCCCCACCAGCTTTCGCCGGGGAGCATTTTAAGTTCAAGCTCGGCCGCCGAAACGGACACGGACGACAAAAGGAAAACGCCGAAAAATAAAAGTTGTTTCATTTCTCAAACTCATTGATCATGATTATCCGTCGGTTTTCAGCGGACGATGACGGCAAGTCCCACGCGCTCGATGTCCACGCTGACGGTTCCGTCGGCCGAAACCGAGAAACGTCCCGAGACCTTGGCGAAGCCGGTATTGGCGACGCGCCAGCGCGAAACGTCCGTCCCGGCGGGTACTTTGCCGAGAACGATTCCCTTCGGCAGTTCATTGGAGAGCGAAGATCCGCTCCTGCCGAAATCCACGGTTACGCGGTCGGGAACTTTACCGTCAAATTCCGGAACCGCCTCAACGCTCCAGTCCTCGCCTGCAGAAACTGAAATTCTCGCCCGCGCAGCGTTCAGTCCTTTGACGACACCCGCGCCGCGCAGTTTCACTTCGTCAAGTCTTCCGGCCTCGGAAAAATCCACCGTGCCGGACGCGACTTCGCAGACGCCGCCTATCCGATATGCGCCGGAAGCGAACTTGAGCGTTCCTTCGCCCGCATTCACCACGCCGCCCTCGCCGGTGAACGGAAATTCAACCGTAAATGCAGAACCGGCGTCTGGTTTTAGAATTATACCACGACCCTGCATTTCAAACTTAAATAGGTCGGCATGGAATTTGTCTCTTTCAAAAACATAGTCGCCGCCACCATAGTCCCATTCTGAATCATTCCAAATATAGGTGAATGAATTCTGTATCAACGCATAATTACGGAAATCCGACACGCGTATCTTCGATCCGTTGACAAATGAAACCCGGCCCTTGGGGCTGGCGTAACTCCAGTTGTTGTTCCCCATCGGCATTCTCAGTTCGTCCGGTTCAAGAGTATCTCTATTACCCGCACCGATATAGGTGCTGTCGAAAACAGCGTCAATCGCTCCTTGTACGTTGATGAGGCGTTCTGCAACCGGATGGGCGAGAATGCGCGAACCCTTCGTATACCATTTCGGATAGGAAACAGGAGAGTCCAGCGTAGTGAGATGGGGATAAGCGCTCCAGATCACCGAGTTCGTCATCGCGATCGTCGGATGGGTATCGTAATACCCCCAGTAGCCGTGACCGGTTTTGAGCGTATCGACCTTGAGAACCGCTCCGTTGATAAGCCTGAGCGTAGGATCGACCTGCCATTTTCCGCCGTTCTGATAGTGAGCTGCGCCGCATCCGACAAAGAAGTGCGTTGCACCGGGAGTTCCGTTGTAATTGTCTAAGGTCGCGCCGTCAACCGTTAGCATCGCATGCCCGGTCGTATTGGTGGAATTCATGCCGATTACGCATGATCCTTTCGCCCGCACAACGGGAGAAGCGCCATCTCCCTTGATGACAAAATCACCCTCGGCAACCGTAAAGCCGCCATATCCGCCTTCCGGCGCCGAGCCGTCGTCCGGGAAACCGTAATCAAGACTGCTGGACACCGGCTGTCCGTTATCGGTCGCCGGCTTGACCGTGGTCAGGTTGGAAACGAGTTTAGAACCTCTAACATCCAAAACAAACTTCTCGGCACCACGTTTAATGAGAGAGCCTGTCACATTTAAATGGCGAACAACAGTCGGGCCGTCTGCACAGACAACAACCGGAACAGTTTCCTGAGAATTGGACACCATGAGCGATTCAAGCGCCGAATCGTCCATCTTCGACAAGAAACGCACCGAACCGGAATCAAAACCGAGCGTCCCCAACTTCGAGAAATTTCCGGAAAGATTGAGCCATCCCGAACCCAGTTTACCCAAGCCGCGGGATACCATCTCTCCCGAAAGTTCAAGCGAGGAACCATGGGCGATCTTCGCCTCCAACTGGACTCCGCTTGTGATCGGCGAGGCGATTTCATGCGATCCCGCCTTGACGTCGATCACCGCCGCGCCCTTGAACGAGGCAAAGGCAAGCTCCCCGCCGGATAGGCGGTAACCGTCAGCATCAAAACTGACTGCACCCACCTGTGCATCGCCTGCGACAGTCACCTCCGTTGTCGCTGCGCCCCTCGCTCCAAACACGGCGCGTTTACCGCCGCTCGGAACTCCAGCGCTCCAGGCTGATGGCGAATTCCAGGAACCGCTTCCCGTCCATACGGTATCCTCCTCTTCGCCAAGTTCATCGGCATCAGGCGCATTTTCCACATTGAAAAAAGTTTCTCCGCTGGTCTTGTCGGTTTCCACCGAAACTTTAAGATGCCTGCCGTCAGCAAGAACATTGTCACAGGCGACCTTTAAAAACTCTTTGCGAGAATCATCGTCTATCGACCCTTTAACCTTCAGCTTCAAAAGCCCGGATGCTTCCGCCGTTTCCGGAACAGACGAGAAATCAAGCCGCAAACCGGCAAAGCTCGCATCGCCCTCGACAATTATCTCATCGCCGGGATCAAGCGAGATCGTCGCGTTGGTGACGCTGAGCGACGAGAGCGTCAGCATCGAACAGTCACCGCGTGTAGAAAGCGTCGTGAGCGCGCCAAGCGACAGTGCCGTATTGAAAACGGCGTTGTTCGTGCTGACTTCCAATGTGCCGCCCTCCACTTTCAATGCGGCGACATCGAAACGGTTGGTGCAGAACATCAGCGTCCCGGCGCCCTTCTTGACGAAAAGTCCGGCCTCGTCGACGAAGTTCGTGAAATACTGACGGACGGTCACATCCTTGCCGTCGGTATCGAGAGTCAGCCCCCTGCTTCCGATTTCAAAAAGGTCGATACCGTGGCAAAGCGTCCATACGCGGTCGACTCTTCTCTGCCGCGGCTTGACCGTGCCGCCGTTGGCATGAACTCGGGCAATCGCGCTGTTGCCGGCGGTCAAAGTGTCGGTCACGAGCGTTCCGCCGGTTAAGTACATGTCGGCGGTGAAATTCTTAGTCGCGGAGTAATTAAGCGTTATGCCGTTGTAAAAAAGGATATTGCCGCCGCTTTGACGGATAACCGAAGTATAGGGAATCGTCGGATTCGGCTGAGCGCTGCATCTTACGACGTTGCTGACTATAAGTTCGCCCGCCGTCACATTGAGTTCGGCGGAACTGTTGTAGCCTATGTAGGTGGCGTCGGCGGTATAATTGGGAAGCACCACTCTGCCGCCGTCGATGTTCAATACACCCAGCGTATTGTCGTTCTGCCCCATTCTCAAAAGGCCGATCGAACCGTCCGCAAAGCCGAAATATCCGCCATCGACCACCGATACGGTGCAGGTGGCGCTGGCGGCATAGCCGAGAATTACCAGCGGAGCGTTCGTTTTTACCTCCCCGGTATCGGCTACGGTTACAGTGTTGGTAAACAGGAGACGAGAACCTTCGCCGCCTACCGTCAACTCGTTCGATCCGACGTAAGATTCCCCGAATTTGGTGTCTGCCGGAAGAATCGCTCTCGCACCGTCGCACACCTGCATGGCACCGTCGCGATAAAACCTGAAGAGTCTCGTCCGAGATGCGTCAAACAGCGAACCCTCGCCTGAAACACTGACTATAGGACAATCAACGGGTGTATCTTTAGTACCCACATACATAAGTTCTCCGACTTTGAAGACTGCACCCCCGGTAACATCAAGCCGGCTGCGGCCCCTCAGGAATATCTCGGAGTATCCGGACGGAGGCGTATACTTCGTTCCTTCACCGTCAAACGACATTCTTACCGCGCGCTCCGGATTCCCGACATCCGCCGCACTTCCAAGCACGATTCCGCCGCCTGTCTGTTCAACATGTGCACCGTTTACAAAAGATATTTCATTGGTGCCGCTTTTAAGCAGGCCAAGATGATCAAACTTCAAATAATTTTTAAGCTGTAGCTTTCCTCCGTCAACATTTACATAGTTGTTGGTGTTGTAACACCTGACTTCCGCAGTCGGGAAATATGAGGTCACATTGTTCATGTTCATCTCAAAAACCCGATCCGGCTTGGAACTGCTGTTGCCGAGAACGAGCGTCATCGACGAAGGTCTGGAGCTTTCAGCGAAGCTGAATGTTCCCTGCGTAAGATTCCACTGGAAAAGACCTGCTGCCGAGTCGCGCACGAAAGTCTGCAGCGAGTCTGTAAAACGAAACGACGAATCGGCGTTTCCGGAGCGATGCAGTTCCACCTGATAGTTGCCGTAGGCGTTATTATTTACAATGAAACATTGCGCAGCGACATTGTTGACTACCGAGCCGTCTTCACGGGCAAACTGTCCGAAATCGGCGCCGCGACCGTCGATGGTTACATGGCTGTCCTTCCAGATATACGCCCAGAGAACTCCCAAAAGTGAATAATCGTTAGGAAGCGTTATCGAATACGTGCCACCGCCTTCTCCGGTTCCAATACGCCAACGGTTGTCGGCGGTAGGATTGGTCACAAACTGACGGACGCCTTCACCATAGTTAAGCTCGTTGGTGAGACTTCCCGACTTGCCGACAGCTATCAGATCATTGACCGCAAACACCGCCGCCGCATTGAATATCATCGCCGCAAACAGCGCAAACATTAAGAAACGTTTCATTTATTACTCCTTGTTTGTTAAATTGCAATAAAATCATCCTCAGCGGATTGCGCAGCTGAACTCTCCGCCCGAGAAGCTCTGGCGCTCGCCGTTTGGATGCGTGAACGTGCACTTGTTATCAATTCCAAGTCCGATTATGAGCACCTTTTTGCGCCCCTCGCCATCTTCAAGCGCGACTACGCGGGTACGGCCCTTCTCATCGACGCACGGAAGCTCGACAATCGCCCGGCCGCTCATGATATACGGCTCCAGATCTTTAAGCTTGCGGATATTGCGGAGCATCGCCTGTTTGCGCCCTTCGTAACGTTCGCTGTAAGGTCCGCGGAAAAGATCGTCCCACATGTAATAGATGAAACCCTTCGCGCCCCAGCTGGCCTGCAGGAGCGCGATGGAGAGCATCCCCTCTTCGGTCGGCTCTTTGCCCTTCTGGTCGTAGAGCTCTTTCGACGTACGGGTATTGGGCCGGTAATTGGCCTTGTTGAAGCACTGAGGACAGAGCCAGGCGACCGACGGCCGGCAGACCGCCCATTTTTTCATGCTCTCGTTCATCGCCTCCAGCCCCTTAGAGCCGAGGTCGATGGGATAAAAGTCGGCGCCGTAGCAGTCGGAAATCTTGAGATACGCCGACGGATCGAAAAGATTGCACTCCCATGTGGGATGATCGCCGTCAAGCTCGTTTATCATCCTGCGCATGGAGTAGACGTACGGTATGAGCGTCATCGGCGCCTCATCGGTAAGGTAGTAACCGAAAAGCGAGGGCTCTTTCATGAAACGCTTTACGATATCGCGGTGTTCGGTGTAAAGAAGATCTTTGCGGTGATGCCAGCCCGTCACGTTAAGCATCAGCCTGATGTCGTTCTCTTCAAGGGTTTTCAGCACTTCCGGCAGCAGCTTCTCCCCCCAGTTGAATATCCAGTATTCCAAAAGAAGATTCGCTCCCGCCGCCTTCCATTCCGGCATAGTTTTTTTGAAAAGATCGATGTCGCGGCAATGCCCGAACGAAGCGAAAAACCCCAGCGGCATGAACGGCTTCCCGTCAAGAAGCGCAATGCCGTTCTCGGTGACAAAAGTGCCTCCTTTGCCCGGTTTGACAGTCGGCGTCACCGTAACTTCGATCTCATTCGTGCCGCAAATCTTTCTCGTGACCTTGTCGGCGACCTTCACGCGGAGTCTGCCCTTGCCTTCATACGCGAGACGCTTGCCGAAATCGACGGTAAAAGACCCGTTGTCGTCGGTTGCGGTCCTGGCAACGAGCGTATTCCCACGATCGTCAAGGAGTTCAACTTTGAAAGCAGCCTTCCCGCCGCGCGGAATAAACTCTCCCGAATAACCGGAATAGAAGCGTACGCGCGGATTGTCGCTGTAGACGCGGTTGTGCGTCGGCCAGACGTTGGTCAGATACCACTGCGGGCTGTCTTCTTCGATAAACACATCGTCGAATTCCACATACTCGTCCATGCTCTCGCAAACCTGACTGTGCGCGAACGCCGACTGGACAATGGTCGCGAACACGTGGCGGTCGGCGTCGTCGGACTTAGGTACTATCGTAACCCATTTGCGCTTCCAGCCGTCGGCGAGATCTTCTTCGCTCACATTCCAGCAGCCTTGAATGTAACTGCTGCCCCGATATGACTCCCAGTAGCAGTGCGCGAAGACCTTGCCGGTAAGCTTATAGCTGAACCCGAAGCGGTAACGCTTGCCGACCTGCGGCTTGAACGTCGTCTTGAAAAGATACTTCAGCTTGCCGTTTTTCCCGCGGGCCGGGAAAAGGCGCAGACCGCCGGAGGTATTATAGCCGAGCCCGCCGGCGATTTCAACGCCGTTGGTTTCTTTTTGAAATTTGGAATGTTCTTCAAAACCTGCGTTGTCGAACGCGTTGACGTTCGGCCCGCAGAACGCCGAAGTTACTGTCAACCCGAAAACAACCGCCAATGCAAGAAGCGGCTTCGTCAAACCTGTATGCATATTTCTCATCTTGTGTTTAATCGCCGTCTCGCCGGCGGAACATTTATTATAAATCAACTACTATCCAACCAATAGAGCGGACAGCAACCATTCTTTCATTTGCCCTGTAAGATATCATAAACGAGAGATTGCCGTCAAGCCCAAACCTTGAGATATTTGCAATAAATTACCCCCCCCCTAACTTTTTGCAACTTTATCGCTCTTAATGTACGATAAGCATGTTGCCTTGGCTTCGCAAATGTGTATAATTTCAGTTTGAAGAATAAGAAAGGATACACACCAATGAAAACCAAGACAACACGGCGTAGAATGATATCATGCTTTGCGCAGATAATCAATGGGTATGTTTTCTGGAGTTTACCCATTTTTTGAACTTGTGACTTCCAAAAGTAAACGAACGTAAGACGTGCGTTTACTTTCAGAAAGTTCGTTTACTTTTGGACGCGACGGTCAGAAATCGAAATATCGCGTCAGGCCGGACACAAAAT
>JAFVZE010000304.1 GCA_017508315.1 Kiritimatiellia bacterium
ACCTTCCAGCCGCTGCCGAGATTGTAGTTCTTAAGTTCGGCTTTGGGAAAATCGACCGGCTCATGAAAAACAACCGTTCCGTTCGGAGCGAGATTCTGCTTGAGATCAGGACCGCAGAGTATCTGCACCGTAGAGTTTACACCGTGTACCGGGCATTTGAATTCATATATTCCGGAATTGCGGAATTTGAGATTTCCCCCCGCAGGAAACTCAACCTCGTAATTTATGTCACTGCCGTAATAAAACTCAATCGATCCGTGGCTTTTCACAACTGTGCCGTGCTTACCAAATCCGTTCGGATGAAGAAGAGCGATTCCGTTGGAACTGTCAAGATAAGTTCCTCCACCATAGGTATTGTTGCCGACCATAAGAATCGAAGATTTTGAACCTGTAAAGTGCATTATCGAATTATCGCCCGAGATAACACCTTCAAACACAAAATTACCGTCTCCCGTCTGCTCGACCGTGCACATTCCGTCGGCAAGCGCGAGATCAAGCGCGTTCGTAACCGCTACCGCGGCGGATTTTTCAATACATGTTCCTTCCGCCGCAAACGCGACACCCTCGCCTTTGAGCCTGAACGGAAGCGAGCCGGTGAACGTCAGTTTGGAAAGCGCAAGACCGGCGATGTCGTTTTCGATTTCGCCGTACACCGCTCCCGACCCGCTCACGCTCACCGCGTCCCCGGACGAAGGCGCCGCGTTGTCCGCCCAGTTTCCGGGAGTACTCCACTTCGCATCTCCAGCCGCGCCCGTCCATACGCAACTCCTGGGCTCGTCGCCAAACGCGGCGGAAGCGGTCAGCACGGCGGCGAAAATCGCCGTCGTCATCGCGGTTTTTCCTGACTTTTTCATGAATGCACCTCCTTGCGGTTTTTAAATCAGTCTTCTTCCTTTTCCCTCACGACCACGACGCGGTCGCAGAAAACACGGCTGGATTTCCCCTTGTCTTCGGGATAGAACTCCGGTCCTTCGAACTTGAGCGAAATCCACACCTCGACGCGGTTGCGCGAACCGAACTGCCAGGCGCGGCTCAGGTCCGCCATGAAATCCCACCAGCGCCCGGAACCGCAGCGGAAAGTGAAATCGGTAGTAAGAGTTGTCGTACCCATGCGGAAGAATTTGTATTCGCCTTTCGGCGGCAGCTCCCCGTGGTCCTTGATTATCCCGAGATGGTCGCAGTAGCGCGTCGTGTAGTCGGTCGTCGCGCCGCGTATCGGCATCTTCGCCCCGAGACCGTTGTCGTTGTAGACGGCGCAGACTCCCCATGCCGCCTTGGGATCCTCGACGCATTTCTCGGTCTCCTTGCCCTCGTTGATTTTCGGGAACACGGTAAAGAGCCGTTTTTCCTCAATGCCGCCGAAAATCTCCTTCGGCAGCGGCAGCGGCTCGCGCGAACTCTGGAGCCGCGCCGCCTCCACGTCGTCGCCGAGACGTTTGAGAAAATTCTGCGCTTTCTTTTCGAACCGCTTCTGCCCGGGTTTAAACTCCGCGGCGATGCGCTTTGCCGTATCCATTATGCGCTTGGCGACGACATCGCCGGAAACCGGAAGCCCGGCCTTCTTGACCTTGAGGAAATCGAGCATGATGGCGTAATCGAGATTGATGCGCACGCGCCGCACGGCGTAGAGACGTTCGGGATCATCCGCGACCAGCGCTTCCATCCTGTCGAAATCGGCGTTCCAGCGCACGAGGCGCTCGGGCTTGAGATGACTGTAGGAGAGAGGCGAAGCGTTCCAGCGCAGCATCGAAACCTCTCTCGGATCGCGGGTGAGCTTTTCAAGTTCGAGCCAGTATTTCTTGAACATCTCCCCCGCCGCGCCGTATTTGAATTCGATGAACTCATCGGCGAGTTCGCGCCAATCGAGCGACATGTCGTTCATGAGCCTGCCCCAGACATAAGTCTGAAGCTCGGTGAACCCGACGCCCCAAATAACACCGACATTGTGCTCCCACAGGTGGCCGGTAACTCCCGCCTCTTTCATGAGGAAAAGATCCCTGACGCCGCGCTCCACATTGCCGAGCGGAGGCGTGAGTTCTCCGCCGTAAGGGTTCGGGTAGTACCAGACGATGACGTTTCTGCAGAGCTTGCACCAGCGTTTCAGGTCGGCGTACGTCCGGGCGTTGGACGGGTCGGACCAGTCCTTGGAGAAGTTGTCGTCGATAGGCGCGAAGTCGGGCGTGAAGTTGTCGGGCAGAACTTCGACATTGGTCGGCGGCGGCTGGGTCTGGCTCTTGCGGTAGATGAGCGTCATGATCTGGACATGCGGAAAGCGCTCTTTCGCCTCCGGGCAGAGTTCGCGCAGAAAGTCGATGACCGGCGCGCCGACGGTGCCGTATTCCTTGACGAGTTTCTGACAGTCGGGGCAGTAGCAAAACTGCCCGCCGGTGTCGTTGGCGCTCACGTCGAAGATGTCGGAACGGCAGCTTTCCTCTTCAATGTACTTGAGAACGCGCTCTTTGAGGAGTTTTCTCAAGCCCGGATTGGAAAGGCAGTACTGGCTGTTGAAGACGCGCTTGCCTTCCCGGTTCATCGTGAAGTATTCGGGATGGGCGACCTTCATGTCGGGCAGATTCTGCTTCTTCACCCAGTCGAACGTCGGCGACTTGCCGTCCGGCGGCAGAAAATAATGCATGGAGTGGCACCAGAGCGGGCACATGACCTGATCGTCCCGCGGAACCGCGATCTTGGCGGCGTCCAGAGTTTTGCACATTCCGCGCACCTGCCCCTGACGGAAAAGGAAAAGCGTCGGTTCGAGACTGTCGTACGTGCCGGAGCCTCCGCTGAGCGAACGGAACGAAAAATCGAACCTGCGCCGCGATTCGCCGCGTTTCATCGCAAGACGGCCCTGCGGAATTTTAACTCCGCCGCGCATATCGAAGAACCTGAAACCGAGATCCTTCTGCAGCCAGGAGTAGGCGGCGTAGCGCGCGCCGTTCTGTCCGTGGCCGAAAAGATGGACATTGCCGTTTTTCGTGAAAACGCAGTACTCGCCCGCCTTGAGCGAAGAGAAATCGAATCCTTCCGGCGCGATGGAGTAGTAGATGCATTTTGATTTCGGCGCGGCCGAGAAATTGGTGACGGCAATCGGATGTCCGAGAGCTTTGGAAAGAAAACCGGTCACGTCTTTGACGATGAAACCGTTGCGCGGCGGAATCTTGTCGGGAACGACGAAAGTGTATCGCGTACGCCCGTTTTCGGCAATGACCAGTTCTTCCGGCTCCGGGTGCCCGCCGGCGCATCCCTGGGCAAACACCGCCGCGAAAAACGCAACGCCTGCGAAAACATGCTGCATATTCATAACCTGAAACGGTTCCTTTCTTATTTGCCGTGTTTGGATAACCGATAGTATATCACCCCCCCCCCCATGATTTTCTTCACTTTTTGCGCAACTGTTTTTTGCGATATTGCGCAATTAAATCATATTTGCTAAACTTGTTTCCGTATGAACAGTTCTTCAGGTCCGGCCGTAATGCGCAAGGTGCTCGTTGACATCACTCTCGGCAACTCGTCAAGCAACGACATCCTTGCCGGCATTTTGCATCAGATGGAGGAATCCCGCCGTCTGAGCGTTTCGCTGACGCAGAAGGACGAAAACCCGTTGACGGCAGAAAAGGTGCGTTCCGCGGAGAAAAATCAGATAGCCGGTATCATTCTCACAGAACTTAAATCTCCCGAAATCATGCGCGAGATCGCCGCCGCCGGAATACCGGCGGTGGCGATCGGCATAAGACATCCGCTCCTCTCCTCCCGCAAGGCGCCGACGACCTTCATCCTCAACGACAATGCCGGCATCGGCAGAATGGGAGCGAAGCATTTTCTATCCCTCGGAAGATTCTCCTCCTACGGTTTCGTCCGCAAATCAGCCGACAGCACGGCATGGGAGTGCGAACGCCTTGAGGCGTTTCGCGGAACTTTGTCCTCCGAATTGAAAAATCCGGAAATATCCATTTCCCCGCCGTCCGACGATTCCGATCTCCATGCCGGGCAGACCGCGCTCAAAGAGTGGCTCAGATCTCTGCCCAAGCCCGCGGCGGTGATGGCGGCCTGCGATTTAATGGCGGCGAGAGTGCTTGACGCCTGCATTGACGAAAAGATAACCGTCCCCGATTCCATAGCCCTGCTCGGAGTCGACAATGACCAATTCACGTGTTTTCTATCGCTGCCGGCGCTTTCGAGCATTCTGCCCGGACATCGCGAGATGGGCCGCCTCGCGATACGGGAGATGGAGCGGATGATGACGCAGAAAGCGCG
>JAFVZE010000305.1 GCA_017508315.1 Kiritimatiellia bacterium
CGGGTATCATGCGGATTTTGCAGAGCTAAAGGCTTATCTCCAGGCTAAATGGGCGTGGAATCCCAAGTTGGAGGCAGAGCCGCTAGTCGCAGATTTTTTTGAAGGGTACTACGGCCCGGCAGCTCCGTTTATCCGCGAATACTTTGACGACATCTATGCGCGGCAGCGCGCGTTCTGTGCGGACGGATCGCGTTTCATGACGTGCTATTCTCCGGCCAGGTCGCTTGCCGTCAATGGCGATGGAGCGTTTTTCAAGAGATCGGCGATTCTTTGGGAACGGGCAAAGGCATCCGTTAAAGGGAATGCGATGTTTGAATACAACGTGAATACAAGCGCGTTGTCGTTTGAGTACACATCGCTGTGCATCAATGCGCGCAGGTTTTACATCACCGAGCATCCTGAGAATTTCGGGCCGGAGACGGATGCGCATCGTCTGGCCACGACCTGCCTCAAGACAATCGAAGACGCCGAGCATAAACGGGGTGGCGCTGTTCGCCTGGTGGAAGACGGCGTGCGGCACAGGCTTTGCCGCGAGGGTCTTGAAGAAATTGCAAGGTCTGGTCCGGCGGACAAGTCGATCAAGAAGGTCCTGACCATCGCCGCGAAAGATTTCATCCGTTCCAAGTCGTTTGTGCTCACAGACGGCCTGGCGCGATTCGATTGCGGAAGATACGACTGGGTGACGGCCTTGAATCTGGACAACCTTGCCTATGACAAAGGAACTCGGTACGGTCTTAGGGTGCATGCCAAGGTCGAGCGCTTGGCGAACATGCCCGACGGCGTGGCGTTCAAGGGCGGATATTACGATCCGGAGAATAACGGTGCCGTGTTCGAACGGGCGTTCAAGGCGTCTGAAGTCTCGTCGGATTGGGGATGGTACGATATCGGCGAGACCGAATTTGGATCCGGGGCGAGGTTTTGGATTTCGGCGGGAACCTTCGACAAGAAAAAGCACAAGCAGAATCCTTGTATCAATGCGTTGCTGGTTGACAAGGTTGAGATTCTTGCGCGAGGTGCAGTCTCGAACGGTGGGATTTGAAAATCATGTGGCGTACGTTGCTTGTTTTTTGCGGAATTGTCGCTGCCTGTGCTCCAGCAGCAGGTTACGACATTGTCGTCTATGGCGCATCGCCCGCCGGCATTGCTGCCGCCATCGAGGTGCGCAGAGCGGGAATGACTGTTGTCCTGCTTGAGCCGACAGGAAAGATAGGAGGCATGACGACAGGCGGCCTCGGGCAGACGGACATTGGCGACCCGCGGGCTTTGGGCGGGCTGGCTCGCGAATTCTACAGGCGTATCAAGCGCTGGTATGACGACCCTGCGCACTGGACGCGGCAGGTGCGCGATTCCTATGTTCCCGCCAAAAGCAGATGCATGGCGCCGGGCTGCGATTTTATGCTTGTGTTTGAACCGTCGGCCGCACAGAATGTACTCGAGGCATGGTTGCGCGAAGAGGACGTGCCTGTGTTGCTCGGGGCAAGGCTTGATCGCAGTAGCGGAGGCGTAAGCATCGGTGATAAGCGGATTGCAGGAATCAGGACCGAAGACGGGCGCGTTTTCAAGGCCAAAGTCTATATTGACAGCACATACGAAGGCGATCTCATGGCGGCATCGGGCGTTGACTATGTTGTCGGGCGTGAGGGCAACAGCGTATATGGCGAGACAATAAACGGCGTCCAGTGCGGGAAAGCGATACATCATCAGTTTGACATTGGCGTTGACCCGTATGTGGTCCGCGGAGATCCGGCTTCCGGGTTGTTGCCGTATCTGGAGCCTGACGATGGACTTGAGGATGGTGCGGCCGATGGTCGAGTCCAGGCGTATTGCTATCGCATGTGTTTGACGGATGCCCCGGAGAACCGCATCCCGTTTGGCAAGCCGGCGGACTATGATGAGCGAAACTACGAGTTGTTGCTGCGCAACTTCGAAAAAGGCAGGGCGGACATACCGTGGATCAACTCGCCGATGCCGAATCGTAAGACCGACACGAACAACAGAGGGGCGTTTTCGACTGATTTCATCGGGCAGAACAGAAGTTATCCCGAGGCTTCCTATGCCGAGCGTGATCGCATAGCTGCTGCGCATCTTGCCTATCAACAAGGGCTTATGTGGACGCTCGCGAACCATCCTCGTGTCCCGGAGACGGTTCGCAAGGAGGTCTCGCGCTGGGGTACGTGTCGTGACGAATTCGTGGGGGAGCGAGGGAACGGTTGGCAAAACCAGCTGTATATCCGCGAGGCGCGGCGCATGGTCGGGGAGTATGTGATGACCGAACATAATTGCCGTGGAGACGTCGTCGCTCCAGAAGCTGTGGCGTTGGGTGCCTATGGCATGGATTCCCATAATGTGCGTCGCGTTGTGAAGGATGGCTGTGCGCGAAACGAAGGCGACATCCAGGATTGGCGGAGGAAGGGCCCTTATCCTATTGCGCTGGGTTCCATTCTGCCGAAGCGCTCACAGTGCAACAACCTTGTCGTGCCGGTCTGTCTTTCGGCGTCGCATATTGCATATGGATCCATACGGATGGAACCGGTGTTTTTCGCCCTTGGGCATGCAGCTGGCGCTGTTGCCAGCATGGCGGCCGAGAAAGAAGGAAACGTCCATGCTGTTTCGTACGGCGACTTGCGAAATCGGCTTCAGAGAGAAGGGCAGAAGCTTTCGATAAATAATTGGAAAGATCGGCCATGAACAGACGCGAAAGGCTGGAATGCATTGGCGGCATCATAATGCGGCATGCGTCTGCGCCATTATCGCAAAACTCTAATCCTTCCATCCGGACACAAGATATGGTATAATAGCCCCCCGTTCACGGATAAATAGGATGGACGGCAATGTGGAACTATTCTGACAAAATGATGGACCATTTCCGCAACCCGCGGAATGTCGGTCAAATCGACAATCCCGACGGCACGGCGACGGTCGGTTCGCTCGCCTGCGGAGACGCTCTCACTTTCCAGTTCAAGCTTGGTCCCGACGGGAAAATCGCGGAAGCGAAATTCAAGACTTTCGGCTGCGCTTCGGCCATCGCGTCGAGTTCGGCGCTCACCGAAATGGTTATCGGCAAGACGCTCGAAGAGGCTTCGAAGATAACGAACGCCGAAATCGCCGAATATCTCGGCGGATTGCCGCCGCAGAAGATGCACTGTTCGGTCATGGGCCGGGAGGCGCTCGAAGCGGCGGTGGAAAACTACCGCACCGGCAGGAATACCGACAAAAATCTTGAAGAATCGACGCTTTGTACGTGTTTCAACGTCTCGGAGAATGAAATCCGCCGGGTGATAACCGAAAATCAGCTCACCACGGTCGACGAAGTGGTCAATTTCACCAAGGCCGGCGGCGGTTGCGGGATGTGCCGCGGCAAGATCGAAGCCGTACTCAAGGAACTCGGGCGATGAAACTCGGGTTTGACAATGACAAATACCTGAAAGAACAGTCGGAGGAGATCCGTCGCCGCGCCGGCAAATACGGGCGGCTGTATCTTGAATTCGGCGGAAAGCTCATGAACGACTTTCACGCCGCCAGATGCCTGCCCGGGTACGACCCCAACGTCAAACTTAAACTTCTCCAGACGCTCAAGGACCAGGCGGAGATCATACTCTGCATTTTCGCCGGCGACATCGAGCGCAAGAAAATGCGCGCCGATTTCGGCATCTCCTACGCCGACGACGCGATGAAGCTCATCGACGATCTGCGCAATCTCGGGCTTACCGTGCGCGGCGTGGTCATAACCCGCTACCAGGAGCAGCCCGCGGCGCGGCAGTTCCGCGCCAAGCTCGAACGCCGCGGCGTGCGCGTCTACTACCATTATCTCACCGCCGGATATCCAGCGGACGTCGATACCATCGTCTCCGACATGGGCTACGGCAAGAACGAATACGTGAAGACCGAAAAGCCCATCGTCGTGGTCACGGCTCCCGGTCCCGGGTCGGGCAAGTTCGCCACCTGTCTCACCCAGATCTACCATGAATACCGCATGGGGCGCGTGGCGGGCTATTCGAAGTTCGAATCATTCCCGGTCTGGAATCTGCCGCTCGACCATCCGCTCAACATCGCTTATGAAGCGGCGACGATCGACCTGAACGACCACAACATGATCGACCCGTACCATCTCGAGGCGTACGGCAGAGAGGCGGTCAACTACAACCGCGACGTCGATGCGTTTCCGCTTCTGGTGGCAATCTGGCAGAAGATGACGAAGGGCGCCTGCCCCTACCGCAGCCCGACCGACATGGGCGTCAACCGCATCGGTTTCGGCATCGTGGACGACGAGGTCGTGCGCAACGCCTCCAAACAGGAGGTGATCCGCCGTTTTCTGCGCTACCAGTGCCTTTTCGCCGAGGCCGCGACCGACCGCGACAGCGTCGAGCGCGCCAGCCGGCTCATGAAGGATCTCGGCATCCGCACGGAAGACCGGGTCGTGGTGGAGGCGGCGCGGCGCACCGCGGAGGAGGCGCATATCCAGGGCAAAGGCAAGGCCGGCGGGACGATCGTCTCGGGCGCGGCCGTGCAGCTCAAGGACGGGCGCATCGTCACCGGGCGCAATTCCGACGAGATGCACGCGGCGGCGGCGATGGTCATGAACGCGGTGAAGACGCTTTCTGGGATCCCCGCGCAGATTCCGCTCATCGGTCCGAGCATCATCCGCTCGATCGCCCACATGAAGCAGGACATCCTCAAGGTCGGCTACACCTCGCTCAATCTCGACGAGGCGCTGATCGGGCTTGCGATCTCCTCCACGACCAATCCGGCCGCGCAGATCGCGATGGAGAAACTCAACGAACTGCGCGGTTGCGAAGTGCACATGACGCACATGGTCACGCCCGGCGACGAAGCCGGACTCAGGCGTCTGGGGTGCCGCTATACGTCGGATCCGTATTACGCGTCCAACCAGCTCTTTACCGGTCATCAATGAGTAACGATACAAGAAGGAGATCGCCATGAAAATTCTCGGAGAGAAAATTTTCGCGAAAGATTCCGAAGGTCGTCTTTTGAGCAGAATCGGGACCATGTTCCTGCGCACGAGCGGTCTGGTGACGAAAAAGGGCGTTCATGCCATGCAGCGCATGATGTGGCTCGACGAACTGGCCAAGGACAGGGGATGCGAGCTTTCCGAGGCCGAGCAGGAGGCGGAGATCGGCGAGTCGGTGGATCTCATCTTTACCGACGATACCGTGCTCATCCGTCCCGATCCCGACCGGATGGATCTTGCGTTCCGGGCGGACGAGGAACTTCAGAAACTCGTCTCCAAGCGCCGCATACGCTATCTCAACACCTCTTCGCGCAAAGTGCGCACGGCGCTCACCGAACGCGGCGAGAACTGGCGCATGGCGCGCAATCCGATTTCCCAGCAGGACATGATCGACCTCATAGAGAAGTCGAAGACCGCGATCAACGAAGAGAGCGTATACTACTACAATCACGCCACCGGCACGCGCTACACAACCGCCAGCGGCTACGAGGCGGTGGAAAAACTGCCGCCGGAACGTTTCCGCGCCCAGGTGAAGGAAGTGGTCGAAGCTTTGAACAAACGCAACCGCATGGGATTTCCCGAGGTTGACCTTTTCCCGCTTTCGACTCCGATTGAAATCAAGCAGGCGCTGAAATCGCTCAAAGTCGACGGACTCGACGACGCGGAACTGCGCAAAACCGTCGACCGCATCGACCTCGACTGGCGCATGTCGCTGCCGGCGGAACTCCGCGACGAGACGACTTCCAATTTCGAATGGCGCAATTCGATGTGCGATGTCATAACCCGCACGCCCAATTCGACCGCGGCGGAGGAGCAGGAGCTTATCCACGGAATATCCCCCGAGTTCTACCGCCAGATCGAGTGGCTCCCGGGAGTGCGCATAGTCGACGGCGAGGTGGTTTTCGACGCCCTGTACGAAGAGGCGGCGCGCACGCAGAATCCGGTTCTGCTCGAGATGTGCGATTCCCGCGTCAAGAGTCTCATTTTCGAGATGATGCGGCTTTTCGGAGAGATCGACTACATCAATGTCGGCAGAATTTCCCGTTCGCTCGCCCGCAAGCCGGTCGAAGGCAACCGGCGCGGAGACGTCTATGTGATGCAGATCAGGCTTTCCGGATGCGCCGAGGCGACGACGATGATGATCCGGATGCAGAAGTGGGGGGTCTCGGAGCATCTCGACGAGGGGAAGAGTCTGCTGCGCTCGATAATGGAGGCCGACGAATATTCGGACTACATTCTCGACCGCCGGCTCATGTGCCGGCAGCTGGGGATGAATCTGCCCCGCCGGCTCGTCTTCGGCCACTTCACCGAGAAGTACCGCGGCCGCAACGAATACGACGGCGTCGCCGTGCGCACGGCGTATTTCAGCCGCGATTACGTCGCGGGCATCGCTTCCGACAAGATTCCGGCGGCGAAATACCGCAATCCGGCGTGGGTCCGCCGGTTCGGCGAGCTGATGGGCGAGGCCGCCGCGCTCGATCTGATCGTCGGCCGCCGCAGCTCGACGACGGGAGAGCTGCTTTTCGACAAGAACTACGAAGTGGTGAAGATCGGTGAAGACGGGCTGCCGCGGGAGATAGTGATAACCGACCATGCCGGCAGTTTCGTCGACTACGGGCGCGAACTTGCCGACCGCGTCGGAGAGTACGCCGTGTTCATCAAGGATCGCGAAGCGCTCGCGCAGGCCGAATATCCGCTTTTCGTCTCGTCCTGTCTCGAAGGGTTCAGGCGCGGGATCGTCAGGGCGCAGCAGGCGTACCGCATGCGCCGCAAAGCGTTCGACGATCTTTTCTCCGACCGTCCGTACGATACCAACGGTTCCGGCGCCTGCCGCTGGTCGTGTGCGCTCAAGCGTCTCGACCGGTGCGAGCCGGAGGAACTGGCCGAAAAACTCAAAGCCGCCGTCGAATGCTGAAATACGCCCTCAAGCGTCTGCGTGAAACCGTCCCGACCACAATCGGCGTATTGCTGCTCACGTTCGCCCTGTTCAACGTGGTCGGCGGTTCGCCGGCGCTGACGGTGCTGGGGAAGAACGCCACCGCCGAGGCGGTCGAGGCGTTCAACCGTAAGCACGGCTACGACAGGCCGCTCATATTCGGCGAGTTGGACTTCTCTTCGCCGGCGGCGGCGCTGAAGGTTTTCGATTCGCAGTTTTTCCGTTTTCTCGGCGATCTCTGCCGGGGGGATTTCGGATATTCGACCGAATACAACGAGCCGGTGGCCGACATTCTCATGCGTGGCGTCGTGCCGTCGCTTTCGCTGACAGTGCCGATTCTGCTGTGTTCGGTGGTGATCGCGATTTCGCTTGCGCTTTTCGCCGCGTCGCATCGCGGAGAGTGGCAGGACGGCTGCGTTCTTGTCGGTTCGACGGCGCTCATGAGCGTCAATTACGTGATCTGGGTGCTTGCGGGTCAGTTTTTCCTTTCGTACAAGACAGGGCTTTTCCCGGTATGGGGATATGAAAGCGCCTTTCATCTCGTGCTGCCGGTTTTCATCGGGGTCGTTTCCTCTCTGGGCGTGGATGTGAGGTTTTTCAGGGCCGCGATACTTGACGAGGTCTACCGGCCCTACGTGCTGACGGCGAGAACCAAGGGGCTGTCGGAGCGTGCGGTCATGCTGCGGCACGTGCTGCCCAACGCGCTTATCCCGATCGTCACCTACGTTTCGCTTTCGATCCCCGGTCTGTTCGCCGGCTCGCTTCTTCTGGAGTCGTTCTTCGGGATTCCCGGTCTCGGTTCGGTTTCGGTTAACGCCATCCATTCCTCCGACATGTCGGTGGTGCGTAGCGTGGTGGTTTTAGGGGCGCTTTTATACCAGTTTGTCAATCTTGCGACCGATCTCGTGTATGCGGCGCTTGATCCGAGAGTGAGAATGGAGGGGCGGTTATGATGAAAATAGGTTGCCATTTGAGTTCTTCCGGCGGATATCTCGCCATGGGACAGACGGCGCGGTCGATAGGCGCGAACGTATTTCAGTTCTTCACCCGCAATCCCCGCGGCGGCGCCGCCAAAGCGCTCGACAAGGCCGATGTCGCGGCATTCGCCGCTTTTGCCGCGGAAAACGGCATCGGTCCCATTCTGGCCCACGCTCCCTATACGCTCAACGCCGCCGGTTCCGAAGCGCGGGTGCTGGATTTCGCCCGTTCGGTGATGACCGACGACCTGAAGCGGCTTGAGGCGACTCCCGGGGCGCTTTACAATTTCCATCCCGGCAGCCATGTCGGGCAGGGGGTTGAAACGGGGATCGGACTCATATCCGATATGCTCAACCGGATCGTTTCCTCTTTCGGCGGAGATGTTTCCACGACGATTCTGCTTGAGACGATGGCCGGCAAGGGATCGGAAGTCGGCGGTCGTTTCGAAGAGCTGCGCGAGATCATCGACCGGGTCGATCATCCTCTCGGTGTATGTCTCGACACCTGCCATGTCTGGGACGGAGGGTATGACATTGCCGGCGACCTCGACGGAGTTCTCGGAGAATTCGACCGCATAATCGGCATCGATCGGCTCAAAGCGGTCCATATCAACGATTCGCTCAACGGGCGCGGAGCGCGCAAAGACCGCCATGCGAAAATCGGAAAGGGGAAAATCGGGATCGGCGCTTTCCGCGCGATCGTGAACCATCCGAAACTGCGGGATCTCCCGTTTTATCTCGAAACGCCCTGCGATCTGCAGGGGTACAAGGAGGAGATAGCGTTGCTGAAAGGGCTCCGGCGATGAATTTCAGGGTACGGCTTGGGGTTTTCGTTCTTTCGATCGCTTCGCTTTTGTGGGGCTTTCAGGAACTGCTTCTGCGTCACGCTCCGCACGCGTTCAACGCGAAGGAGGAGGATCTCACCTACGGCTGGTTCGTGCCGGTGTTCTCGCTCTATGTTCTCTGGACGGAGCGCGGGCGGATTGTCAAAAGTCTCGGCGCACCGAGCGTCTGGGGCGTTCTGCTGTCGCTTCCGCTCTTCGCGCTCGGATTCGTCGGGGTGCGCGGAATCCAGCTGCGTTTTGAAATAGTCGCCTTTGCGGGGCTTTTGATCGCGCTTCCGTGGGCGTTCTTCGGGCGTGAAACCGCCAAGCGCGTGATTTTCCCCGCCGGGTTTCTTCTTTTCTGCATTCCGCTGGCGAGTTTTCTCGATGTTGTCACCGTCCATCTCCGGCTTCTGTCGACTTCGGTCGCCTACGGTACGCTCAAGGGGTTCGGGGTCGACATCGTGCGCAACGGCACTGCGATCGCCGCCGCGGACGGTTCGTTCTCCATCGATATCGCCGATCCCTGCAGCGGACTCCGCTCGCTTTTCGCTCTGATGGCGATAACGGCGGCATACGCCTACTTCAACCAGAAAACCTGGTTCCGCAGAGCGCTGCTCTTCGCGCTTTCGATTCCGCTGGCGATCGCCGGCAACGTCGCGCGGATTCTCACGATCTGCCTTGTCGCCGCCTACGCCGATTCCGGATTCGCGACCGGGTTCTATCACGATTATTCCGGTTATGTCGTTTTTGCCGTGGCGATCTCGCTGATGGTGGCCGCGGGAGAGGCGATATCGCGCATTCCGCGCCGTGCATCCGGCGCGGAAGATGTGGAAACTCCGTTTCGGGGAACCGGAGTTGCTGAGGCCGCGGGCAAAACTCCTGCGGCAGCCGTCGTGACCGTGATCGCCGCCGTTCTCACGGTTTCGGTCATGTTTGTGCAGACACTTACGCCGCAGGTCACCGTATGCGAGCCTCCGCACATTGAATTCGGCGAGATCGCCGGTTTCAGATCCGGCGAGGTGCCGCCGAGCGAGGCGGAGCTTTCCGTTCTGCCGGGGGATACGAAATTCGTCAAGCGCCGCTACGAAAACGCCGCCGGCGACTGGTATCTCGTCTCCGCGGTCATCGGCGGCAAAAGCAAAATGTCCATCCACCGTCCTGAACTGTGCCTGCCGACACAGGGATTTCTGATGACCGGCTCCCGGACGGTGGAGGCAAGCGGTCTGGAATGGCGCTTTATCACCCTTGAGCGGGCAGGGATGGAGTCGCTCGGCTTCTGCTACACCTTTTTCAATCAGGACGGCTTCCGCACGCCATCGCATGTCAAGCGCATTCTGCGCGACATCTGGGACCGTTCGGTGCATAACCGCATCGACCGCTGGGTGATGATAACGGTCAATTCGTCGCGGACCGACGATGCGGGCATGATCGATTTCATAGCGAAGATAAAGGAGGCTCTGCCGTGATCGAAAAAGTGCTGCCGTACGCGGCGTGTTTTCTCGGTGCGCTGCTGCTCACTCTCGCGCTCACTCCGGCGGTGCGTTCGCTTTGCAGACGTTTGGGCATGGTCGACATGCCGGACGCGCGGCGGATAAACAAGGTGCCGGTTCCGCGCGGCGGCGGGCTGGCCATTGTCGTCGGACTGCTCGTCTCATACGGCGTTTTTCTCGCCGTCACCGGCAGGCCGGCGATGCAGAGCATAAGCGACTGCACGTTCTGGAAGATATCGGCTCTTTCCGTGGCGATGGCCGCGCTCGGAATAATCGACGACAAATTCTCGCTCTCGCCGAAGATGAAGCTTTCCGGACAGCTCGTCATCGCCGCGCTCGTATGGGCGTGGGCCGGTGTGGGTTTCTCCGGACTGATACCGTCGCTGCCGCAATGGATGGACTGCGTTCTGACGGTATTCTGGATCACGGGCGCGGTAAACGCCTTCAATCTCATCGACGGACTCGACGGACTTGCCGCGGGCATCGCGCTCATCGCCACCGTAGGCATGGCCGGCGGAGTGTTTTTCGCGATGAATCCGCAGCAGACGCTCTTTTATTTCGCCTTCGCCGGATCGCTTGCCGGTTTTCTGCGCTACAACTACAATCCGGCGTCGGTGTTTCTCGGTGACTGCGGTTCGATGTTCATAGGATTCACGCTTTCGACCCTGCCGCTCACCTCCCAGGAGCCGAATTCCTTTCTAGTTTCGATCGGCATGCCGCTGCTTGCGATGGGAGTGCCGATCTTCGATACGGCGCTGGCGATCCTGCGGCGCCTTATCCGCAAACTCTTCAACCGCGGCGGCGGGGTGATGTCCGTCGACAAGGACCATGTTCATCACCGGATATTCCGCGCCGTCGGGCTGAACCAGCGGCGTGCGGCGATGACGCTGTACGGTTTTACCGCGTTTCTGGTCGCCGTCGGTCTCGGCGGAATGTATCTCGATTCCCGTTCCGGCGGGTTGTGGCTGTTGGCGCTGTCGATCGCCTGCGCGGTGGCTTTCAGAGACTTGGCTAGAATCGAGCTGTTCGAGGCGGGAAGACTGCTCGATACCATAGCGCACCGCGACGACGCCCCGACCAGGCGCCGGATGGAGCGGCTGTCGGTCGCGCTGTATCTCGTCTTCGACATGGCGGCGGTGAGCACGGCGTTTTTCCTGAGTCTCAGGGTTCTGCGTCTGCAGTTCGACATGGTCGCGCTGCGCATTCTCCTGCCGATCGGAGTGTTTTGCGTTTTCGTGAGCCTTGTCTTTTTCAGAATATACGTGACGCTCTGGGCGAGAGCGATGGTGTCCAACTATATCCGGCTTTTATGCGCCTGTTTCTCCGGCGCGGTTTTGAGCGCGGTCGCGATATACTATTCGTCCCACGGCGGATGTATGCCGCTGTTCCGCTTTTCCGCGGTTTTTGCGCTTCTCTCGTATGTGGCGCTGCTGGGTGTGAGATTCCTGCGTCCGGCGACAAGGGATCTGGTCTTTGAAATGTCCCGCATGAGACTCAACTCGCGCAAGGATGCCAAGCGGATTCTGGTCTACGGTTCCGGACTGCGCTACCGCGCCTTCCGCCGGGAGCTGGTGCGTTCGCTCGCGACCAACGATCGGGTGATCGTCGGACTTATCGACGACGATCTGCTTCTGCACGGCAAGTATATCGGCGAGGTTAAAGTGCTCGGCGGAATCCGTCAGGCTCCCCGGTTCATCGCCGAACTGAAGATCGACGCGGTTGTCGTCGCCTGTGAACTTTCCCCCGCGAAGAAGAAAGTGGTTCAGGATCTGCTTTCTCCTTCCGGTGTCGGCATCTCGTATTTCGAATTCCGCGAAGTTTCACAGTAGCGTCAAATTTGGTAAAATACCGCCTCAATGAAAAAAACAAACATGAGAACGGGTGCACAGGCGCTGGTGGACAGTCTGGAGAAGGCGGGAGTCGAGGTGCTCTTCGGCTATCCCGGCGGCGCCGTGCTGGATATTTTCAACCTGCTGCCGGATGCCGGGTTCCAGTTCGTGCTCGGCCGTCACGAGCAGGGATCCGCGCACATGGCCGACGGCTACGCGCGTTCGTCGGGCAGACCGGGAGTTTGTCTTGTCACGAGCGGTCCCGGCGCGACCAACACCATAACCGGGCTTGCGACCGCCAACATGGACGGCGTGCCGATGGTGCTCATAACCGGACAGGTTCCGCTTTCGCAGATCGGTACGGACGCGTTCCAGGAAGCGGACATGAACGGCATCTGCCGCGCCGTCACCAAACATAGCTTTCTGGTCAAATCCGCCGACGAAATCCCCGAAACGGTGGCTCAGGCTTTCTATATCGCGACCCACGGCAAGCCGGGTCCGGTCGTGATCGACATTCCCAAGAACTGCCAGCAGGCGCTCACGGACGCGGAGTATCCCGAGCGCGTTTCCCTGAGAGCGTATCATCCCGAATCCCCGGCCACGACCGCCCAGATCAACAAGTTCGCGAAACTCGTCAACGAGTCCGTGCGGCCGGTCATCTACGCCGGCGGCGGAGTTATCGCTTCGGGGGCGTCCAGAGATGTGGCCAACCTCGCGCACAAGGCGCAAATTCCCGTCGCGACGACGCTGATGGGACTCGGGAGTTTCGACGAGCACGACCGGCTGTCGCTGCGCATGGCCGGAATGCACGGCACTCCCGCCGCGAACTGGGCGATCGACGAGGCCGATCTGGTGATCGCGCTCGGGACGCGCTTTTCCGACCGCGTGACCGGCAAACTTTCGGCTTACGCGAAGAAAGCGAAGATAATCCACGTCGATTGCGACGCCGCTTCGATAGAAAAGAACGTCGGTGTCGATCTCGGAATCGTCGCCGACATTAAGGATGTGCTTACGACCGTCAATTCCCGCATCCGGAAGGCGACACATCCGGAATGGATGAAGAAGATCGACGGCTGGAAAAAGTCGCACCCGGTTTCCTGGAAGCCGATGCACAAGGGCGTCATCATGCCCCAGCAGGTGATAGAGGCCGTGGATAGGGCCACCGGAGGCAGGGCGGTCGTGGTGACCGACGTCGGACAGCACCAGATGTGGGCGACGCAGTTTTTCCGCCACAATCTGCCGCGGCATTTTCTTTCCTCGGGCGGCATGGGAACCATGGGTTTCGGCATCCCCGCCGCGATCGGCGCGGCGTTCGCCCGTCCAGATCACCAGACGGTGGCGATCTGCGGCGACGGCGGCGCCCAGATGACGTTCGAGGAGATCGTCGTCGCCGTCGAACACAAGCTGCCGGTCACTTTCATCGTCATCAACAACGGGTGTCTGGGAATGGTGCGCCAGTGGCAGCAGCTTTTCTATTCCAAGCGCTACTCCGGTTCCATCCTCACGGTCAGGGGGCGGCTGGCGAACGAACGCCTCAAGCAGGATCTCAAGTACGACTATCTGCCCGACATCGTCAAACTCGCCGAAGCGCACGGCGCGAAGGCGGTGCGCGTCATCGATCCCGCGAAACTCGATGCCGCGGTGAAGAAGGCGGTAACATCAGGCGAGACCTCGCTCATTGAAGTGATCGTCGAGCCGCGCGCCAACGTCTATCCGATGATCCCGGCCGGCAAACACGTTTCGGAGATGCTGTTCAAATGAAAGAGGAAATCTACCGTCTCAACTGCTATGTCGAAAACAGGCCCGGCGTTCTTGCGCGGATCGTCGGACTCATTTCCGGTCGCGGCTACAACATCCAGACTCTGAACGTCGGGCCGACCGAGGACGGCTCCGTTTCGCGCATGCGCATCGACGTCCTCGCCTCGTCCAAAGTAATCGAACAGGTTATTCTGCAGCTGCGCAATCAGGTGAACGTGATCGAGGTCACGAGCCGCCGCCGCGGATAATTTTGATATAATATTCAGGTAAGGAAGCAAAGGAGCACCAATGGAACAAAACGAAGATTTCATGATTTTCTCGGGGACGGCGAATCTGCCGCTCGCGGAGAAGGTCGCCGCCTATCTCGGCAAAAGCCTCAACAAGATCGACATCAAGCATTTCCCCGACGGCGAGACGTTCTGTCAGGTGCAGGAGGGCGTGCGCGGTCGCGACGTCTTCGTGATCCAGTCCGGGAGTCCCGAGCCCAATCAGGCGTACATGGAGCTTTTCGTCATCATGGACGCGCTCAAACGCGGAAGCGCAAAGCGCATCACGGCGGTGATCCCCTACTACGGCTACGCCCGGCAGGACCGCAAGGACCAGCCCAGAGTGCCCATCACCGCGCGTCTCATCGCCAATCTGGTCGAGTGCGCCGGCGCCGATCGTGTCCTGACCATGGATCTCCACGCCAACCAGATCCAGGGTTTCTTCGACGTTCCGCTCGACCACCTCAAGGCTGAACCTGTCATCCTGAAGTACATCCGCGACCAGCAGTTCAACAAACCGATCGTCGTGGCCCCCGACACGGGCGGGGCGAAAACGGCCTACGGCTATAGCCGCAAACTCGGCGCGGGACTCGCCATCGTCGCCAAGCAGCGCACCGGCGATTCGACGGTCGACGCTTTCTCCGTCGTCGGCGATGTCAACGGATGCGACGTCATCATGATCGACGACATGACCGCGACCGGCGGGACGCTTTCGGCGGCGGCGGCGATGTGCCGCGCGCAGGGGGCGAAGTCGGTTCACGCTTTCGTTTCGCACTTCCCGCTTACCGCCAAGGGCGAGGAGCGTCTGATGAACGAAACGCAGCTCGATGAACTCGTGGTCACCGATTCGATCCCGCTGCGCAAAGGCTTCGACGTGTCGAAACTGCCGTTCAAACTGACGCAGCTTTCGGTCGCTCCGCTCATAGGCGAGGCCGTCAAGCGCATCCACAACGACGAATCGGTCAACGACCTGTTTCACTGACAAGGATATCCCCGCAGTGAAAATCATCGCGGGACTCGGCAACCCCGGAGCCAGATACGAGGGTACTCCGCACAACATCGGTTTCGAGGCGGTCGATGCGATCGCTTCCGGAGCCGGGGCGGTCTGGGAGAACAAGAAGGCCTTCAAGTGTCTGATGGCGAGGTGCGGTTTCGGCGGATGTCAGGTCCTGCTCGTAAAGCCGCAGACCTTCATGAACCTGAGCGGCGATTCGATCGCGCCGGTGGTCAGGTATCATAACGCCGCTCCCTCCGATCTGATCGTGATTCATGACGATATCGATCTGCCGGTCGGCCGGATGCGCATCCGCAAAGGAGGATCCGGCGGCGGACATAACGGCATCAGGTCGATCGCGGAGCGTCTGGGCTCCTGCGACTTCCTGCGCATTAAGCTCGGAGTCGGCAAGGATAAATCCAACGTCGTCGCCCATGTGCTCGGCAGGTTCGCCCCCGAAGTCCGCGGAACGATGGACAGGGTTGTCGCCGCGTCGGTCGGCGCGGCGGCCAAATTGCTTGCCGACGGCGCCGGGAGCGCCATGAACGAATTCAACGGGTGGAGCGCCGATGGCAGGGCTTGACGAAACGCCGCGTTCCGATCGTGTCGCCATCGCGTTTTTCGGCTTGCGCAATGCCGGAAAATCGACGTTGATCAACGAATTGACGCGCAAGAACGTCGCCATCGTCAGCGATGTTCCGGGGACGACCACCGATCCGGTTTCCAAGGCGATGGAGATTTCTCCGCTCGGAGCGTGTCTCATCACCGACACCGCGGGACTCGACGACGAGGGCGAGCTCGGGAAAATGCGGGTGGAGAAGTCGCTTGCCGTTCTCGCCGCTGCCGATGTCGCGGTCTGGGTCGACGACGGGCGGGAAAGCGTCTGGCGGCAGACGGTGGAGGAAGAGTGCCGCCGGCGCAACGTGGCGTTTATCTTCCATCGCCGCGAGGAAGGGGTCGAAAAACTGAAAGAGCGGATATGCGCGCTGAAACTTTCCGACCGCGAACCGGGATTGCTGGAGGGGCTTGTCGAGCGTGGCGAGCGGGTGCTTTGCGTCTGCCCTATCGACGGCAGCGCACCCAAAGGCAGGCTTATTCTGCCGCAGGTGCAGCTTATCCGCGAATGTCTCGACCGCGGCGTGTGGGTGGAGGTCTGCCAACCGTCGCAGCTGCGGGAATGCGGCGGGAAGGGGAAGTGGGATCTGGTGGTAACCGACTCGCAGGCGTTTGCCGAAGTAGATGCCGCGCTGCCCGCTTCGCGGCGGCTTACGAGTTTTTCAATCCTCTTCGCCCGGCGCAAAGGCGATCTCGGGGCCTACATCGAAGGTCTTTCGCGTATAAGGGATCTGAAGGACGGTGACAAGGTGCTTGTGCTGGAGGGCTGCGCGCATCACCGGCAGTGCGATGATATCGGCACGGTCAAGATTCCGAAAGCGATAAGAAAACTTTCCGGCGCGGATGTGGAATTCGTGTTCGACCGCACGGCCGATTCCGTCGACGACTGCAGGCTCGTGGTCCAGTGCGGAAGCTGCATGCTGACCCGCCGCGAGGTGCTGCGGAGGATCGAACAGGCGCGCGCCGCCGGGATTCCGGTTGTCAATTACGGAATGGTGCTGGCCAAGGCGGCGGGATTGGACAAATCGTTCGATTTCGCGTCCCGCCCGGCAAGGTGACGGTAGTCAGGTTAAAAAAATGATATAATATTCCGCAAGTTTCATCTCAAGGAGTTCTAAATGAAAATAGCGATAGCTTCCGATCATTGCGGAGTCGAACTGAAATCGGCTCTCGTCAGTGCGCTTTCTTCGACGGTCACGGTGCTCGACAAGGGCCCGGCGGGAACCGAGAGCTGCGATTACTGCGACTACGCGGTCGAGGTCGCCAGAGACATAGCTTCCGGCGCGGCCGATTTCGGCGTTCTCATCTGCAAGACCGGCATCGGAATGTCGATGGCAGCCAACCGCTTCCAGAACGTGCGCGCCGCGCTCTGCGCCTCGGTCGAGGCCGCGACGCTCACGCGCCGGCACAACGGCGCGAACGTCCTCTGTCTCGGCGCCGACTGCGTCGATGCGGCGAAGGCGCTCGAGATCGTCAATACCTTCATCGGAACTTCCGTCGATACGGACGGGCGCCACGAGCGCCGCCGCTGGAAGCTTGAGCGCGCCGGACGCCTGAGCGACGCTTCCGGGCTTATGAAGGACGACCCCGAGGTCTGGGCCGCCATCGAAGCGCAGACGGTGCAGGAGGATACCGAGATCAATCTCATCGCCTCGGAGAACACCTCCTCCCGCGCCTGCCGCGAGGCCGCCGGCAGCGTGCTCATGAACAAGTATGCCGAAGGCTATCCGGGCAAGCGCTGGTATTCGGGCTGTCTGCCGGTTGACGCCGCCGAGGAACTTGCCCGCAAGCGCGCCTGCGAGCTTTTCGGAGCCGACCACGCCAACGTCCAGCCGCACTGCGGCAGCGCGGCGAACATGGCCGTCTATTTCGCGACCATCAAGCCGGGCGACACGATCCTTTCGATGTCGCTCGATCAGGGCGGCCACCTCTCGCACGGCTCGCCCGTCAACTTCTCGGGCAAGTACTACAACATCGTTCCCTATACCGTCGACAAGGATACGGAGATGCTCGACTACGACGCGCTTGAAAAGCAGGCGCTCGAAGTGAAACCGGCTATTCTCCTCACCGGCGCTTCCGCCTATCCGCGCAAACTCGACTTCAAGCGCATCCGCGAGATCTGCGACAAGGTCGGCTGCATCATGATGGTGGATATGGCGCATATCGCAGGTCTCATCGCCGGCGGCGCCCACGAGTCGCCCGTCCCCTACGCCGATTTCGTGACCACGACCACGCACAAGACGCTCGGCGGTCCGCGCGGCGGCATGGTGCTCTGCAAGGAGAAGTGGGCCAAGGCGCTCGACAGCGCCGTGTTCCCGGGAATGCAGGGCGGACCGCTGGAGAACATCATCGCGGCGAAGGCGGTCGTTTTCCGCGAATGGATGATGCCGGAGAAGAAGGGCTATGCCCAGCAGGTCGTCAAGAACTGCGCCGTTCTCTGCAAGACCGTGCAGGATCGCGGCTACCGCATCGTTTCCGGCGGCACCGACAACCACCTTTTCCTCGTCGACGTCAAGACCTCCAAGGGTATTACCGGCAAGGAGGCCGCCGCCGCGCTCGACGCCGCCGGCATCGTCGTCAACAAGAACACGATTCCCTACGATACCGAATCTCCGTTCAGGACCTCCGGCATCCGCGTGGGCACCGCTTCGGTCACCACCCGCGGCATGAAGGAGGCCGAAATGGTCAAGATCGGCACCTGGATCGCCGATGTCCTTGACGACATCACCGACGTTTCGGTTCAGGAGCGCGTCAAGCGCGAAGCGGCCGAACTCGTCGCCGGCTTCCCGGTTCCGTAAAACGGCTGACGTTTTTACGGTGGAAACGAGCCCTGCGCGAAAATGCGCAGGGCTTTCGCATACGCAAGATTGCGCTCGCTTTCCGCCGTCCGTGGTTCGAGACGTTGTTGCTTCTTTACTTTAAAAACTTTTTTGGTTAACATACAAATATATTGTGGATGGTTTGACGGTGCAGGAAGCACTCAGATGTTATGCGGCCATAGCACTTCTCGGCAATGATCGTGCGTCAAATGTATTGTTTTACACTAATGGGCTGCCTCGTGGTATATGCTCAAGAATTCAAGAATTTGCCAAGTGATGAATAGTGTGTAAGTGAGTTGACTAACTTGAATGTTACAAGTGCTATGAAAGTTTTTGCCGGGCTTTCGGCTTCACAATTGGGTATGGGGTGTGTTGCGACAAATTTTGCAAATCAGGTGCCGGCCGATTATAAGGTAAAGATGCTGGAATTTATGAAATAACGTTTTTCAGGAGAATAATGTGATGATTCCCGGTCGTAGGATTTGGAAGCGCCTGCTTCGTGACGATTTTGGTATAATATATCGAAATTGTCCGAAAGGTGGTTCAGAAAATGTTCAAATCGGTATCCAACAAAGTCGCATTCCCCGAGATGGAGGAAAAGGTTCTCGCTTTCTGGAAGGAGAATTCGACCTTTGAGAAGTCTTTGAAGAAGAACAAAGGCAAAGAGCAGTACAAGTTTTACGACGGGCCTCCGTTCGCCACCGGACTTCCGCATTACGGCCATCTGTTGGCCGGCATCATCAAGGACATCGTTCCGCGCTACCAGACGATGCGCGGCAAATACGTCGAACGCCGTTTCGGCTGGGATACGCACGGACTTCCCATCGAAGCGCTCGCCCAGGACGCGCTCGGCGTCGCGGGCGCGCCGGAAATCAAGGCGCTCGGCGTC
>JAFVZE010000306.1 GCA_017508315.1 Kiritimatiellia bacterium
GAGCGATTCCAATGTCTACTGGAACTGTTCTTCGCAGGTGACGAAGTTCGGCGATATGACGGTTGAACGGTGGATTTCGGAGTCCGGGAACGACCGGCATTCCTTTTTCGGCGATCCGCGGTTCGCCGGCGACGTGCGCGGCGGCGATTGTGCGCTTTCGGCTTCTTCGCCGGCGCTGAAGCTCGGCTTCAAGCCGTTCAACCATGCCCGGGCGGGGCTTTACGATCCGCTGCGGCTGATTTCGCTCCCCGGATGGGAGGCGTGCTCACCGTATGCCGATGTCACCAACGGCGTCTGGACGGCAGATTGCTATAATACGGAACTGACCGCGAAGTACGCCCGCTGTGTGATCAATCACGGGGGATGGAGCGTTGATGTGCGCACCGGCGACGGACGGGTGCTCGCAGACGGCGAGGTTTCGTTTGTGCGGCCTTATGTCGGCGGCGATGCGCTCTGCTCTACTTCGATGGAGCGGCTTTCGGAAGACTGCCGGCGCTGGCATTACGGCAAGGCCGGTTTTATCGACGTTAAAGTCACCGGATTTGAATACGGCTGGATATTCGAGATCGTCCGCGTGGATATGGCGAACGTTGCCAAAATGGCGGTGGCGTGGCTGCGAGGAGTCAAATGCGTCAAAGATGTGAACAAGGCCGATGGCATCGTCAGCGACGGGAAATACGCAATCGCGCTTTGCGGATACGGAGAGGGAGCGCAGGTGCATGTCGGCGGAGACTGTCTCGTCTATCTGCAGCCGGACGGTAACGGGTCGTTTGAAGGGCTTAAGGCCGCGCTGGCGGTCGTGCCGTGCGCCAAACTGAAACCGGCATTGAAAGCAATGAGAGGAATGAGTGCAAAATGAAAAACGCTGCAGACGGCACGAAGTCGTTCAACGTCGGATTGGGGCTTCTTAAGATCTGGCTGTGCTATGAGGTGGTGCTGACCCATCTGGCCGAATATGCGGTACCTGAAGTTCCGGTTTTGGCTAAACTTCGCGATTACGCCGTGCCGGCTTTCATGCTGATGACCTTTTTCTTTTCGGCGCGGTCGTTCGCCGCGTGCGAAGGAGCCTGGGTGCGCAAACGCTTTTACCGGCTGCTGCTGCCGTACGTGTTCTGGAGCGTTTTTTCGTGCGCGGTGTTTATGGTTTTAAGCGCATGGTATCCGTCGCTTTCCGTGCCGTGGGAGATGCTCGGCTGGCAGCTTGCCGGAGGGACGACGCGGCAGATCGGTTCGCAAATGTGGTTTCTGGCCGTGCTCATATGGCTGACGGCGCTGTTTGCGGTCTTCTTCAGGTTCACGCCGCGCAAATACGTCGACCACGGTCTGGTGCTCATATTTTCGCTTTCGGCGATGGTGGAGTATTCCGGATTGAACCGCTGGCTGTTCGAGGGGCTGCGCTATGAACTCTGCAATCCGCTCGGACGCATCTGCTCGATGATTCCGTACGCGTGTCTGGGGCTCTTTATCGGGCTCAGGCGCGATATGCTTTCGCGGATGTCCGTCGCGACGCGCTGGGTGGCGGTTGCGACCGCGCTTGCGTGGGCGGTGTTTCTCTACCATTACAAGGTCTTTAACGTGCCGCCCGGGTTCTTCTACCGCGGATTCGGCATGCTGGCGATGGGATTGGCGTTTTGCGCGGCGGCGTACTGCCTGCCGGCGGAAAAACTTCCGGCCCGCGCGGTTTCGGCCGTCGCGTATCTTTCCCGGTTTTCGATGGGGGTTTATTTCACCCATATTCTCGTAGGGCGGGTGTTTCTCGAAGTCGCCGGGGCGCATTTCGGCATTGCCGGCAAATGTTTTGACGCCGCGAACGTTACGTTCGTTCTTTCGTTCGGGGTGTCTATGCTTATCGGCGCTTTGCCGTGGAAGACGGCGCGGGGACTGGTCGAATAACGGTCTGTACCGCTGCGGAAAATTTCAATCGCTATATCGCGGATTCTTGCGGCTGCGGTTCTGTCAGCCGTTGGCGCGGGCGATCGAATGGGAGAGGACGCCCAAAGATTGGGCGAGATCGACGTTCTGGACGATGATGTTCTCCGAAACTTCGAGCTGGATGGAGGAAAAGTTCCAGACATAACCCGTTCATGTCGTTGAAGAGCGTCTGCTCAAGCATCGACGTGCAGGCGATGCCGTCGCGCTCTATGGATTCCGCTGCGGCTATATATATGTATAGTATATGTGTTCGCAAAATGCAAGCGGAAATATTGGAGTGCTTGCATAAATTTCTCGGTGCACCCATTTGACAGTTGCGGCAAAGGTGTGATATACTATCGCCAACTTTACCGGTGGGATGGCCGAGCGGTTAGGTCGCGGACTGCAAATCCGCTTACAGCGGTTCAACTCCGCTTCCCACCTCCATTTTTTTATAGATGACAAGAGAAAAGATTAAAAGAGTTCTCGCCGCGGTTTTAACCGTGATCGCCTGGTTTTGGACCGCCTACGAGTGCGACACTATTGGCATTGATGTTTTCGATATGCTTTTGAAGCGTTTCCCCGGACAGTTGTGGATAATGGCCGGAGTTCTTTCGTATCTTACCGTGATTTGGATGCCGCAGAATCTTCTCACCCGCGCCCTGATGGGTATTTTCATGCTGATTCCCGCCGAGCTTTTCAAATTCACCCGCCCGATTCTGCCGGAGAGCGGTTTTGCGCCGGTTCAGATCGTCGTGGCGATAGCCTATGTTCTTGCCATTATCGGGATGTACGGAATGTTCTATCCCTGGCGCATCGAAAAGGCGGTGAAATGGCTATGCGCAAGGCGCTGAAGATTCACCTCATAGGTGTCGGCGGCGTCGGAATGAGCGCGTTGGCGACGCTTCTGTTCAGACTTGGCCATACCGTGACCGGCTCCGACCGGACATTGGGAAGCGCGAACGTGAAGTTCCTTTCCGCGCTGGGGGTCGGAGTTTTCCCCGACGACGGCGGCGGAATCGACGAAAGCGTTGAAAAGGTCGTCATCTCAAGCGCGATAGAAGATTCCAATCCCGGGCTGGCGAAAGCCCGCAAGCTGGGGATTCCGGTCGTCCACCGCGCCGTTGCGCTTGCCGAAGCGCTCGAGGGCCGCAAACTGGTGGCGGTCGTCGGCACCTGCGGCAAGTCGACGGTTACCGCGATGCTCGGGCACATTCTCGCCGAGTGCGGACTTGATCCGCTCTGCGTCAACGGAGCCAACGTGCCGGGATGGGAAGGGGCGGTCCGCTTCGGAGGCGGCGAATACGCCGTTGCCGAGGTCGACGAGTCCGACAGATCGCTGGTCGCCTTCAGGCCTTACGCGGCGATCGTCACCAACGCCAGCGCCGACCATTATTCCAAGGAGGAGATGGACGAGGTCTTCGACGCGTTCGTGAAGGATGCGCCGGGTCCGGTTGTCGATGCCCGCGGTGAAGTCTACCGGCCGCAGGATTACAATATCCAGAATGCCTCGCTTGCCGTGCGCATGGCCGTCAGGCTCGGCTGCGACAAGGCCGCGGCGGAGCGGGCGATGGAGAGCTTCGGCGGCGTCGAGCGCCGTCTGCAGCTTGTCGGCGCCCGTCCGGGCGTTTCCGGGGCTTTCGTCTACGACGATTACGCCCACAATCCCGAAAAGATACGTTCGATGTGGCTGACGCTCGCGGAGCGTCATCCTGGAGGCGTTTGCGTCATCTGGCGTCCGCACGGTTACGGTCCGCTGCGCAAGCTCATGAGGGCGCTGGCGGAAATGTTCGCGGAAGTGATCCGTCCCCAGGACAAACTGCTTCTGCTTCCGGTATACGACGCCGGCGGCACCGTCTGCCGCAACGTGAATTCGCGGCAGCTTGCCGACATGCTCGCCCCCGGCAGGGTGATGACGGTGGCCGGTCACGATGACGCGCTGCAGTGGTGCGTGGTGCATTACACCGAGTTCGAGGCGTTCGTGACCTGCGGAGCGCGCGATCCGGCGCTGCCGATTCTGGCGAGGGATCTGCACGCGCTATGAAGACGATGCAGCTGGTTCCCGCCATGGAGCAGGGCGGCGTCGAGCGCGGCGTGGTCGAGGTCAACCGCGCCATAGTCGCCGAAGGCTGGGAGAACGTGGTGGTTTCCGCCGGCGGGAGAATGGTCGCCGACATCGTCGCCGCCGGCGGCCGCCACGTGACGATGGACGTCAAGTCGAAAAATCCGCTGACTTATTTTCAGCGGGCCTTCGCGCTTCGCCGTCTGCTGAGGCGCGAGCGTCCCGACGTGGTGTGCGTGCATTCGCGGGTGCCGGCGTGGCTTTTTCTTTTCGCCAACCGCGCTCTGGGCATAAAATGGATTTCGTTCGCGCACGGCGCCAATTCCGTCTCCGCCTATTCGGCGGTGATGACCTTCGGCGATCTTGTCGTCACGCCCTCCAACTACATCGCCTCGTATCTGAAGGAAAACTACACTTTCGACGAAAGTCGCATCAGGGTCGTTCCGCGGGCGGTCGATACCGCGAAGTTCGACGTCTCGGGACTCGATCTCGAATTTATGGCCCGGAAACGCCGCGAATGGGGATTGGACGGCGGATTCACCGTCATGGGGCTCGGGCGCATAACCGCGCTGAAGGGCTACGATACGCTCATCAGGGCCGTCGCGGCGCTTGACGGGCGTTTCAGGCTGGTCATCGTAGGCGAGGCCGAGGCTTTGCGCAGGGATGTGGAAAGGGATCTGCATTCGCTGGTCCGCAGGCTCGGAGTAGCCGATCGGGTGGTGTTCGCCGGCAATCAGAGCAAAGTCGCGGAGTGCCTTGCGCTTGCCGATGTGGTCGTCTCCTCGAACACGCGCAAGCCGGAGGCGTTCGGACGTTCGATGGCCGAGGCGCTGGCGATGGGCAGACCGGTCGTCGCCAAGGCGTTCGGCGGAGCGCTCGACATCGTCCGCGACGGCATCGACGGGGTGCTGGTGCGCGACGGCGATTTCGCATCGGCGATAAGGAAGGTCTCGCAGATGAGTCTCGGCGATCTGCGCAGGGACGCGTTGGAGCGTTTTTCGTTCGAGAAAATGATAGCGCGTTCGATAGCGCTCTACCGGGAACTGGCGGCAGGAAAAATGAAAGGTTGCGCAGAATGATCTCTTTGGCAGCGGTTGAACATTGGCAGGTGCAGGAGCTCTTCCTCAGCCGTCCGTTCTGGTGCGGCATCGGCGGTTGGGTCGCGGCGAGTTTCGTCAAGATGATCATCGCCGCGATGAAGACGCGCGAATTCGATTTCGTGTATCTCTTCTCCACCGGCGGCATGCCCTCGAGCCATTCCGCGAGCGTGACCGGCCTCGCTTTCGGGCTCGGCTACACGGAAGGGTTCGGTTCGAGCGTCGCCACGCTCGCCTTCGCCTTCGCCGTCATCACCATGTTTGACGCCGCGACCGTCCGCCGCGCCGCCGGCGAGCACGCCAAGGTCCTCAATGCGATGATCCGCGATTTCAAAGAGCTTAAGTTCAAGCCGGCCAAGCGTTTCAAGGAACTGCTCGGGCATACCCGCACCGAGGTCGTGTGGGGATTCGTCACCGGCGCGCTCTGGGCCACGCTCGTGTGTACGGTCTTTTGAGGCGGAGAGTGAAAGGGCGGTAAAATGAGACTTTTCGCGAATATCACGGCGGCGGATCCGGTTTCGTGGCTCGATGTCCTGTCGTTGTGGGTGGACAAGATCGACAATCTGGTATGGAATCTGCCGCTCATCGCTTCCATTCTCTCCGTCGGCGTTCTGCTGAGCGTCGCGCTGCGCTTCCGGCATCTCCTGAACCTGAGGGCGGCGTTTCGGAACATTTTCCACCGCGAAGAGGATTCTCGCGGCGAAGTGTCGGCGTTCGGCGCGCTGTGCACGGCGCTGTCGGCGACCATCGGCACCGGCAATATCGTCGGAGTCGCCACGGCCATCGGCACGGGCGGGCCGGGTGCGCTTTTCTGGATGGAGGTCGCGGCGTTCTTCGGGATGGCCACCAAGTACGCCGAAGGGCTGCTGGCGGTGAAATACCGTGAGATCACTCCGGAAGGGAAGGTGCTCGGCGGGCCGTTCTACTATATCGAAAAAGGTCTGGGAAGGAAATGGAAGGCGCTGGCGGCGGTGTTCGCGGTCTTCGGAATCGGCGTGGGGCTTCTGGGCATCGGCACGCTCACGCAGGTCAACGGGATAACTTCGGCGGTCGAGCGGTTTGTCGACGGCTCGGTTCTGTCCCCCGGCGCCGTCGGGAAGTTCAGCGTCTTCGGAGTCGATTATTCATGGTCGGTCGTGGTTTCCGGGCTGCTGGTGAGCGTCTTCGTGGCGCTGGTGGTCATCGGCGGACTCAAGCGGATAGCGGCGGTCTCGTCGGTGGTCGTGCCGTTCATGGCGGTGTTCTATGTGGCGATGTGCCTGCTCGTTCTGGCGGTGAATTTCGACGAAATCCCCTCCGCGATATCGCTGATCGTCCGCGCCGCGTTCGATCCCGCGGCGGTTACCGGCGGCGCGGTGGGGACGATGTTCATCGCCGTGCAGAAGGGTATCGCCCGCGGCATATTCTCCAACGAGGCGGGGCTCGGGTCCGCGCCGATAGCCGCGGCCGCGGCCAGGACGAACGAGCCTGTCCGGCAGGGGCTGGTGTGCATGACCGGAACCTTCATAGATACGATTGTCGTCTGCTCGATGACCGGGCTTGTGATTGTCATTTCCGGGGCGTGGGAGCCTGCGCTCGGTTTCACCGGCGCGGACATGACCATCGAGGCGTTCCGCCGCGGCTTTGCGTTTCTCGGCTCCTGCGGCGACGCCTTCTCCTCGTTCTTTCTGATGGTCTCGCTGGCGTTCTTCGCCTTTACGACCATTCTGGGATGGAACTATTACTCGGAAAAATGTCTGGAATACCTTATCGGGACGAATCGCCGGATTGCGGTGGGCGTATTCAGATTTCTTTATGTGGCGATGGTTTTCGCCGGACCCTACCTGACCGTTTCGGCGGTGTGGGGGATCGCCGATATCATGAACGGCCTGATGGCGTTTCCCAATCTGATCGCGCTGGTTCTGCTTTCGCCGGTGGTGGCGAAAACTTCGCGCGAATATTTCGGGAGACGGTCGCGCGACCGGGAAAAGGAATGACAATATGACGTTTGACGCGAAGATGACCCGCCGGCATTCCATCGACGGCAAAAAGGTGTCCCTGCTCGGGTACGGCGCCATGCGTCTGCCCACCGTCGACGGCGGACACGCCAACAACTGGGCGGCGGGAGTGTCGGAGAAATCCATCGACCAGGACGCGCTTGACCGGCAGGTGAAGTATATGCTCGACAACGGGGTCAACTATTTCGACACTTCGCCGGTCTACTGCCGGGGAGAATCGGAGAAAAGTCTGGGGCTTGCGCTTGCGCGAAGCGGTTACGCCCGCGGCGACTACATAATCGCGACCAAGCTTTCGAACTTCGCTCCGACGCATTATCCGCTCGACGCCTGCAAGCGGATGTTCGAAGGGTCGTTGAAGGCGCTTGGAACCGATTACATCGACAATTATCTTCTGCATTCGGTCGGCAGCGGGGGGATGAAGGTTTTCAAACTCCGCTATCTCGACAACGGCGCGCTCGACTGGTGTCTGGAATTGCGCAGGCAGGGCAGGATCCGCAATCTCGGTTTTTCGTTTCACGGCGATCCGAAGGTGTTTGACTGGTGCATGGAGAACCATTCCCGCGTCAAGTGGGATTTCTGCATGATCCAGATGAATTACGTCGACTGGAACCATGCCGGCGAAATAAACGCGCGCAATCTCAACGCCAGCGATCTCTACCGGAGACTTGCCGGGAAGAATATCCCCGTGGCGGTCATGGAACCGATGCTCGGCGGGCGGCTTGCGCGTTACAACTGGGCGCTCGCCAACGAACTCAAGCCGCTCGATCCAGACGCTTCGCTCGCGAACTGGGCGCTGAGGTTCTGCGGAAGTTTCGACAACGTGATGACCGTGCTTTCCGGCATGACCTATTCCGCGCATATCGAGGAGAACATCGCCGTCTATTCGCCGCTGAAGCGATGCAGCGAAAAGGAGTTCGCCGCGCTCGAGCGCGCGGCCAGGGCGATGCTCAGTCTCAATACGATCCCCTGCAACCGCTGCGACTACTGCATGCCCTGTCCTTACGGGCTGGACATCCCGGGGATTCTGACGTTCCGCAACGAGATTCTCGCTTCTCGGGAGAAGATTTCCCCGCGGAAGATCCTGCGGCTTTACCGCGAGCGCATTCCCGAACCTCTGCGCCGCGCGGAGCACTGCACCGGATGCGGAAGGTGCAACGCGCACTGCCCCCAGCAGATAGACATCCCGAAGGAGATCGCAGGTATCGACGCCTGGATCGGGGAACTCAAAAATTCGCTTGCCTGACGATTTTCAGGGCCCTTGAGAGTTCCGCTTTCGCGGCGATGGAGCTGAGCGACAGGCGCAGGAAAGCCCGGGACGGATTTTTTCGCGCCGCGAAGCGGCAGGAGTGGCAGACGCGCACGCCGAGGGCGAGAAGCTCGCGCTCGATTTCCGGACCGTTGCGGCGAGCCGTCGGGAGCGCGAGCGTGCGGAAGAACGCGGTATCCGCGGCATCGCGCTTTTCTTCCGGGAATATTTCCCCGAAAACGGCGTTCATCTCCTCCGCCCGCCGCATTTTCCGCGCGATGAGTTTTTCCGCCCGTCCGCTTAGGATTAGTTCGCTCATGATTTCGCTGTCGAGTGCGCTTGCCTTGATCGTCAGCCGGTGATGGGCTCCGAGCAGCTTCTCCAGATGCCGTTTCGGTGAAAATGCGAATGCCGCGCGAAGACCGGGCGCGAGAAAGCGCGTAGCTCCCGTCAGGTGGAAAGTCTGTTCGGGAAGGCGCTCAAGGAAGGTTCCGGATCCGTCCGGAGCGAGCGTGGCGTCGTCTTCGAGAACGAGCAGACCGTGTCTGGCGATCACGGAGGCGAGCGCGTCTTTCCTTCGTTTGGACATTGTTGCGGTCGTGGGGTTCGCGCAGGTCGGCATCAGGAACGCGCCTTTCACGCCGCCGCGGACGGCGGTTTTGTCCAGCGCGTCGGGGAGCATCCCTTCGCCGTCGCCCGCCACCGGCACGAGGCGGAGCCGGGCGAGGCGGGCGGCTTCTATGAGGTTGCCGTAGGTGAATTCGTCGACCGCGAGCGAGTCTCCGATGTCGAAAAACGCCAGCATCAGGGTGACGAGCGCGTTCTGCACGCCCGGGAAGACGACGATCTGCTCCGGCGAGACCGCCGCGCCGAGGCGCGAAATCCAGAACGCCCCCGCCGAGCGGTGGCGCGCCGCGCCGCCTCGCTCGCTGTAGGAAAAGAGGCTTCTGGCGTAATCGCGCCCGAGAATGCCCCGCGCGGTGTTCACGAGCAGGCTTTCGCCGAGCTCGGGGAAACCCTGAACCGCGCCGAGATCGAGGATGCCCGGATTTTCGCATTCCGTTCCGCCCGGCAGAGGGGAGACGAACGTGCCGCGGCCGGTGACGCCGTAGACGAGCCCGCGCTCGCGGCAGATGTCGTAGGCGCGGGTCACGGTGGTGAAGTTGAGGTCGAGATAGTCGGCAAGTTCGCGCTGCGGCGGCAGGCAGGTGCCGGGGGGAAGCGCGCCGGCGCCGATGTCGTGGGCAAGTTTCGCGGCGAGCGAGAGGTAGCGCGGGCGCGCGAGCGAGGCCGGGTCGGGTTGCCAGCTCAGCGGATGGCGCGAAAAATCGTTTACGGGCATATTTTGTAATCCATACAATATTTGGAATTGTATTGATTATAGCATGGTGGTAAACTGTCGGTCAATCCGATTCATCAACATGAGAAAGGCAGTCAGAATGAAAACAAAGAGTCCGAATCTCGCGCTTGCGGAAACGCTCAAAGGCGGAGTGATCATGGACGTTACCACTCCCGAACAGGCGAAAATCGCCGAAGACGCCGGCGCCTGCGCGGTCATGGCGCTCGAGC